>JAJSAJ010001151.1 GCA_024274855.1 Planctomycetota bacterium
AGAGGGTATGTGCCCGTCGTGTCATACCAAGAACGGCCTGAGCCGGAAGTTTTGTCGCAATCCAAAGTGTGCCGCACCTTTGCGCGTGAACTGCCTGTCATGTGAGGCGGAGATTCCGATCTGGGAAACAATCTGCGGAGAATGTGGGGCGAACCAGAGTGATCTAGTGGCAACGCGTCGAGCGGAAATGAATGCACAACGTGACGAAGCGGAGTCACTGCGGAGCCGGTGTGCATTCGACGAGTCGCTTCGAATCGCAAAGGATATTGCCGCTGTTGCAGACCCCCGGTTGCGGCACTTGAAGGATTGGTCTGGAGCGTTCATTGAACCGACTGCGGCGGAGAAGTCATTGGCGGAACAGAATGCAGCCGTCCAACTTGCCGAAGCCCAGCAGCACCTGGCTGCGTTCGACTATCCTTCCGCGATTCGAGCGCTGGAAGCAATTCCAGAACCGTTGCGCAATGCGGAAGTAACAAAGCTGCTGCGGCAGGCGCAGGTTGACCATAAAGAGTCCACAAACCTCCTACGGACGATCGCGGACCGGGTAAGACGTCGTGATTTGGATGGCCTGCTCGAACAAGTCGAGTGCTGCGTGGAATTACGCGGCGACCGGGACGACCTGCGAAAGCTCAAGTCGCAGCTTGCAACGCGTAAGGCGAGCAAGAAGCGTAAGGAGCGAGCCCGTATAATATCTGCTGTGCCAGTCCGTAATTCAATCGGTATGGAACTCAAGTTGATCCCGGCGGGCGAGTTTCTAATGGGCAGCCCTGAGGATGAAAAGGATCGTGGCAATGATGAAAAGCGACATCGAGTGCGAATCACAAAACCGTTTTACCTGGGCGTGACGGAGGTCACACAGAGGCAATACGCGTCGTTAATGGGTGCGAGGCCATGGAAGGGGAAGGTGGGCGTGAAAAAGGGGGCGGATTACCCGGCGAGTTACGTGAGTCGGAATGACGCGGTGGATTATTGCAAGAAGCTATCGGCGCAGGAGGATCGGACGTATCGCTTGCCGACGGAGGCGGAGTGGGAGTATGCCTGCCGGGCGGATAGCCGGACGGCGTACTCGTTTGGCGCGGATTCGTCGGAGCTTGGCTCGTACGCGTGGTATGCCGAGAATGCCTACGACATTGGTGAGAGGTACGCCCACCGGGTGGGCCAGAAGAAGCCGAACGCGTTTGGTTTGTACGACATGCACGGGAACGTCTGGGAGTGGTGTGCGGACTGGTATGGTTCGGTTTATTACGAAGAATCGCCAACGAACGATCCCACGGGTCCCGCTGCGGGCTGGGACCGCGTGAATCGCGGCGGCAGTTGGAGCCCCGACCCGGGGTACTGCCGGTCGGCGAATCGGGATTGGTTTGCGCCGGACGTCCGGCGCGCCCACCTCGGCTTCCGCGTGGCCTTAGTTCCTTCGGAGTGAGCAAGCGAGCGCAGGCAGGGTATCGTCGGTACGAGCCGAGCGGAGCGGGAGTCCGACGGCACTCGAACCGTGGCGAGCGTCATCAAGACCTCGGTGTTCCCAGGGATCTGGCGACGGAGTCCCCCAGCGCGCGCCGCGCAGGTAAGAAACGTATTAAACTGGATAACATGTAGTTTTGCATTTTCTGAAAAAACGCACCGTTCACCCAGCCTGCCAACCGGGAGATAGGATTTTTCGTTCGATCCATGGTTTGACCGGAAGGACGAATAATTCGAGCTGCATAACACGTCAGGGAAAGGACTTGCGTCGCGGAATCTACAAAGTGTACTCAGGTCAATCCTGTTTTCACGGACATTTTAGGCCAAGTGGTGCACGATTTGTGACACACCACACTTCGACCGGCGCGGAACATAGGCAACGCGGGCAGTTTTCCAAAAAATGCAGTGTAGTTCAAACTTTTTTCATTCCGGCCAATGGTGATGGTGCTGCCGCATAAGGGCACGGGCTAAAGGTCTTCAGTGGGCCGGTTTTTGTTTTGCAAACGCTGCTGCACTCTCAAGGCCAGATTCTCCAACCTGTCGTAACAACGCCGCAATTTCTTCGGGGGCAGGCCGCTACGTATATTGGCAATATAACGTGGTTGCGTCGAGTCATCATCGAAGCCGCTTCGGATCAGCGTGAAGTGGTACTCGACATGCGGGTATTGCAGCGTGCCATACAAGTCCTCGTCGAGTACGTCCACCTCAAACCCATACTGGTAGCGAGAATACTCTCGTTTTACCATTTGCAGCAATGTGCACGCAAAGTTCTGCAAAATGAATTTGCGATCGGATTCTGCCAGTAGATGAAAGAAATAAGGATGGTCGAGCACCACGATTCGGACGGGAGTTCGATCTGGCTTGGATACGTGATAGTCTAGAATCGGTAACGCCAAGCCGCAAAAGTCGCATTTGAATGGGGAAGTAAGCGGTGCAACATCCGGAGCAGAACGGCGCCGTTCATCAAAACAATCATTTGTGGCCAAGTACCAAGTGTCAGTGTAAACGAATTCTTGCGCAGTCACCAGCGTTCCCCTCTTCTGAAAAAACAACGATCAAGATCTGCCTCCGCCGAATCCATCCTGCAAGCTGAACCGTGAACGAGCAGACGAAATACTCGAGCGCGATCAGCGACACACTTGGTTGGACGGAGACCGCGTATAATGTGACTGGTCGCCTGTGCCATGTGCCAGTGTAGACGATTCCTTGTGCACTCACAAACGTCATCCCGCACCTAGCGTTGCATTAGTTGTCATGGAATCTGCGTTCCTAATTGTCGTTGGGCTCTTTCGGCCGATTCCGCTCTTCGATTGCGGTATGTAAACGCACTAACGGCACTGCACATTTTCTCATAATGGCCGGAAAACACGCCATGACGACACCACGTTCCAGGGCAGCAAGCTGACAAAGTTGCCGTTCGGCGTGGGCCGCCAAGTTCGCGGCAGCATGTCTTCATTTTCAGACTTGCCTGACCGTCAAACTCGCGGTGTCGCTACTACAAATCTGAACAATCCGAGTCGAGGCTAGTATCTTCACGCATTTTGATTTGGTAGGGTTTGAGGTGGCGACTACATTGGACCGAAACGGGGAGGAGGCCATAACATGGCCAACCTTGAACCGTTTCTGACGGTCAAAGAGGCAGCTGCGTTTCTGGGTGTTTCTCAAAACATGATATGCGATTGGGATCGGGACGGAAAACTTTCCGTCTATCGTCACCCAATTAACCGGTACCGCCTTTTTAAGCAGAACATGGTGTCGGTATTGAGGCAGATTGAGCAATCCGGCAAATATCCGACTGGATGGCCGCGCACGGCTAAACGGAACCGGAAACCACGATAACGAAAACCGATCGCAACTGGAGGCGTCGTTTATTTGATGATTAACGGAGGGTCATTTCACCTAAAAAGGTGAATCGCAAGCCCTACTGAGGCTTACCCATGGCCAATGATGCTGTCTTACGGAATGTCCTGGAAAATGCTCGTAAAGAGTTGCTCGATCTTACAGCGCGGAACCGGTTGTTAAACACTTCGCGAAGCAGTTCACGATCGAGTCGGCTGGAAGTCGTCGACGAACTGTCAGATGAAGTGTTTCGGCATCTTGTTGTCGCGAACAAATCGATGAGTTTCTTGCCACTTCCCGAGGAAGAAAACGCGGCTAACGACGCCGATGATCGCGTGCGGCTTTTTCAGCCTGATGATGATGAATCGGAAGGTGGTGGTCTTGCCGCTCGGCACGTTGACGACAAACTGCAATCTCAACTCACGTCACAGCAACTCCAGAAGCGGCTCCTTAAACTGTTCTACGACGCACGCACGCATGAGGAAGAACAAGGCGTCAACATTTTGTACTTGGCTCTCGGGTTCTTAAAGTGGTACGAGGATCCGAACTCGGATCGTGAGCGTTATGCACCGTTGCTACTGATACCCGTTAGGCTTGACCGAACAAGCGCAACGGCTCGCTTTAGGATTCGATACACCGAGGACGACATCACTACGAACCTGTCGTTGCAAGCACGCATCAAAAGCGATTTTGGCATTGATTTGCCGGAAGTGCCGGATGTCGAAGAATTGTTACCCAGTGAGTACTTTTCAGCAGTTGCAAAGACGATCGAAAGCCAACCTCGCTGGGAAGTTTTCAATGACGACATCGTTTTGTGGTTCTTTTCTTTCTCGAAATTCCTGATGTACCGGGATCTTGATCCCGAAAGCTGGCCCAATGATCGGTCCCTCAACGATCACCCTTTGATCAAGTCACTCCTCCGGGAAGGATTTACGGGCGACTCGCCATTGTGCGCTGAAGGCGAGAAGATTGACCGTTTACTTAATCCGCTGCAACTTGTCCACGTACTTGATGCCGATAGCTCTCAGACGCTTGTTATTGAAGAGGCCAAGCAAGGACGAAACCTCGTAATCCAAGGGCCACCAGGCACGGGAAAGTCGCAGACGATCGCCAATCTTGTGGCCGCTGCGGTGAAGGCAGGAAAGACTGTATTGTTTGTTGCCGAAAAAAAAGCAGCCTTGGAAGTTGTCCATCGTCGCCTCGCGAATATTGACTTGGCGGACATGTGCCTTGAGTTGCACAGTAGTAAGGCTAACAAACGAGCGGTTTTGCAGGATCTTGAACGGACTCTCAGGCTCGGCAAACCCGCCATGGAAGACGTGGAACGACACTGTGCTGATTTGACACGCTGTCAGACGCGAATCAACCAACACGTTGAAGTTGTCCACGCCCCTGTCGAGCCTTCCGGACTCACACCCTATCAAATCGTTGGGCATCTCGTCCGCTTACGGGCGGCGGGAACTCGTCCTCCAGAGTTCAAGCTCGAAGCCCCGCTGACCTGGACGCGAGCAGACTTTCAATTTCGGCTGAATCTGGTCCGCGACTTCGCCGAACGAGTAGAGGAGTTGGAGGTTCCGTTCAGGCACGCGTGGTGCGGGGTGCAATTGGATGTTGTATTACCCATGGATGTCGATCGGATCATGGCAAAACTGCCTGTGATCATTGCAAGTCTCGAAAGGCTGAGCGACGCTGGTTCGCAACTGGCTTCCATGCTCAACATTGATTCGCCGATCGACATGAACGATGTTTCCAGAATCGCGCGACTCGCGAAACGCATCGCGTTGGCGCCGCCGTTAGATCGCCCACACCTGGCAGATGAAGTGTGGACTCAACAGCGAACTCAAATCGACGACTTGATTTGCGTGGGGGAGAAAGCCTCACAACATCGCGAAGCGTTGGAAGGAGTTGTTGTCGAAGCGGCCTGGGAGACGAATTTGACAGCCACGCGCAGAAATCTTGCGGCGTACGGTCGCTCGTGGTTTAGGTTCTTGAATCGGAAGTATCGTGAGGTACAAGCAACGCTTCGAGGCATTCTGATCGACGCCCCCTCGACGCAACTGAGAGAACGTTTAGCGATCGTCGACCAACTGATAGCGGGGCAGCAGGCAAGACACAAAACCGGCAGTGATGCGGCGACTGCTCTGGGGCGGCGCGCGTTCGGCACGTTTTGGAATGGCGAGGCCTCCGATTGGGCGGCGTTGGCCGCGATTAGCCAATGGGAAGCCAAATGTCGAGCAGCGGGAATCGACCCGAGTTTTCGTCAAGTCATGGCGACGCTGGCGGACATGCCAGATGTTAGCGGTCCCCTTGAGCAGATTCGAGCAGACTTGAAAGGGGCGGTCGAAGACGTCAGGACACTATTCCGATCTCTCTCGTTTGACCTTGACGTTGCATTTCAAAACCGCGACCTGCTTTCTGTTCCGCTTGACGCGCTGATCACCAAGCTCCAAGCGTGGCAGTCAGCTCCCGAAGCTTTGTCACAATGGGTCGGGTACTTTGTTCGCAAACGCAAACTTGAAAGTCTCGGTATGGCCGAACTCACGGACGAGATACATTGTGGAAACACGAGCGCAGAGGGAGCTGTGGCAAGTTGTGAAATGGCTTACTATGAGGAAGTTATTCGGAACGTTTTTCTAAACGAGCCTGATTTGGCGTGTTTTAACGGTGCGTCGCATGAACGGCTCTTGGCGAAGTTTCGCCAGCTTGATGCCGCACGAATTGACTTGGCACGGCAGGAAGTTGCCTCGGCCCACTACGAAGGATTGCCGACATCGCGGTCAGATCTTGGCGAGGTTGGCGTGGTCCGCCGGGAGATACAAAAGAAGCGACGTCATGTGCCCATCCGCCAGCTTCTTGCACAGGCGGGTCAGGCGGTACAGGCGATCAAGCCCGTGTTTATGATGAGCCCAATATCAGTGGCACAGTATCTTGAACCAGGCAGTATCGACTTCGACCTCTTGCTAATCGACGAAGCCAGTCAAGTGCAGCCGGTTGATGCGCTTGGTGCGGTGGCACGAGCGAGCCAGATTGTGGTCGTGGGCGATAGCAAACAACTTCCCCCCACACGATTCTTCAGTCGAGTGCTTGGCGAGGATGGGGCAGATAATACAGACGAAGACAAACTCAATGCAGGCGACATGGAAAGCATTTTGGGGCTTTGCTGTGCGCAGAATGTGCCTCAGCGGATGTTGTCGTGGCATTACCGAAGTCACCATCATTCACTGATCGCCGTCTCCAACCACGAGTTCTATGATGATAAACTGCATGTTATTCCAAGCCCAGGTGAACCCACTTCCGGCCAAGGCCTGATTTTCCACTTTGTCGAGGACGGTTGTTTTGATCGCGGAGGTTCGGCAACGAATCGTATCGAGGCGCGACGCGTGGCCGAATCCGTAATGGCTCACGCCCGTGATTATCCCGAAAGGACACTTGGCGTGGGAGCATTTTCGGTTTCCCAGCGCGACGCGATTGTCGATGAACTGGAGCTATTGCGCCGTTCCGATCCATCCCTTGAACATTTTTTTGCAACTGCGACAGCCGAACCTTTTTTCGTGAAGAACCTGGAGAATATCCAGGGAGACGAGCGTGACGTCATTTTCATCTCTGTTGGGTACGGAAAGGATGCCAGCGGTTACATGGCGATGAATTTTGGCCCCCTGTCAAGTGATGGCGGAGAAAGGCGTCTCAATGTGCTTATCACGCGTGCCCGCGATTGTTGTTGCGTTTACTCTTCTGTGAAGGCCGACGACATCGATCTGAATCGTGCGAGGTCACGAGGAGCCCAGGCGTTTAAGACGTTCCTTAAGTATGCTGAACTGGGATTGCTCGATACTGGTACGGCACACGGTAATGACTACGACTCTGAGTTCGAGCGACAGGTTGCCTGCGCCATCGACCTGCAGGGATATAAGACGCACGCACAGGTTGGCGTTGCCGGGTTCTTCATCGATTTAGCCATTGTTGATCCTGAAAATCCCGGCCGGTATCTGCTGGGCATCGAGTGTGATGGTGCCAATTACCATCGTTCCCGTTCGGCTCGGGACCGCGATCGTCTGAGGCAGGCAGTTCTTGAAGACCGCGGGTGGGTGATTCATCGCATCTGGAGCACGGACTGGTTTCATCGTCCGGAAGATGAATTGCGGAAACTTATGGCCTCCGTCGAAGATGCAAGAATTCAGCTAGCCAGTCGAGCGACTGAGCGAAGGGCAGCCCCCGCGCCTCAAGAGGGCGCCGTTCAGCCGACCGCCATCCCGCGACACGAGGGAAATGGTGACGATTCTGAATGTGTTACTGAATGTCCGACCAAGCCGTACGTTGTTGCTTCCTTCCAGATTGAAACGACTCGGGATATCCACGATCTTCCGACAAGAGATCTTGCTCGCGTCCTCAGCAAGATTATTGATCTCGAAGGACCTATCCACAAAGACGAAATTGCCAGACGGGTGACGCAACTCTGGGGACTTCAAAGAACGGGAAGCCGCATCCGTGATTCCGTCAACAAAGCACTGCGGAACATGTCGCGCAATTCAGTAAGGGTACTGGACGGTACGTTCTACACGTCTTCCAGCAGGAATGATTTCCCAGTCCGCGATCGCAAAGACGTGTCGAGCCCAACCCTGCGCAAGCCCGAGATGTTACCTCCGTCCGAGATTCGAAAGGCAATTGCAGCAATTGTTCAGACGCATTTCGGCGTCGCATCCGATGAAGCTGTTGTCGTGACAGGAAGATTATTTGGTTTTCGGGCAACCAGCCCCCAGCTCAAGCACGTGATTGAGCGAGAAATGAATGCTTTGATCACGCATCGGGTCTTGGAAGAACGTAACGGGAAGCTGTATGCCGGATTGGTATCAACACGTGTCTCGGGTTAGTTGGCAATTGTCCAACAGATACAACGCGTTGATAAGAAACCGTTTTCTATTGCAACGGAACCTTTTTCCCCAATTCCGTCGAGTGAATTGTCACCGTGACAGCGAAAGAAATGCCGATGGGCGCTCATTTAGCTAGATTCGACTTCCAGTGGGCGGCTTGGTAAGCTGTTTTGTAGTCGTATCGACGGACGAGTAACCCAATCTGTATAGCGACAATTACTTTTCCCGCCCAGCGACAATTAGAAATACCGGATTCTGATCCCGGAGGCCGTCACGGAGCGACAATTAGAATTCCCTGATTTCGAGATATCAGTAAGAATCATAACCCCTTATAACTCTGGAG
>JAJSAJ010001152.1 GCA_024274855.1 Planctomycetota bacterium
GGGTCGAACTGACGGGGAGCTGACCAGCGACCGCTGTGTCTCGGGATCGGTATCCCTCTGTGCCGACTGCATCGTGTCGGGAGACGCAGTCGACGTTGCGGCAGCGGTCTTTTTTCCTACGGCAACCTTCGTTGCGACAGGTGCCCCAGCGATCGACTTCAGACTGCGAAAGAACAGGCTAAGTCGGCTGTCCTCGCCCGGCGCACTGGCAACCGACGGCGCGGAAACCGAACTACCGGTGCATGACTCCAGATCAGCGATCACATCGGCCATACTCTGGTAGCGTGCGTCAGGCGCTTTGGCGATCATCTTGGCGAATACCCGGTCCAACTCAGGGGAAACTTCCGGAGACGCCTGTCGTAGCGACGGAACCGGGCTGTTCTGGTGGGCCATCAACTTTGCGACGACCGAGTCTCCTTGATACACAGCATACCCTGTGAGTAAGTACCACAGGGTGATGCCCAGCGAGTAGACATCGGACCGCGCATCGGCCTGTTTCGTATCCATCGCCTGCTCGGGAGCCATGAAATCGACGGTCCCCAGAATCTGCCCGCTGCCGGTCAGTTGATCCTGCTCGGCATCCGCCGATTCCAGCCGGGCCAGCCCCATATCGAGGATCTTGACGGTCCCTTCGGTGTCGAGCATCAGGTTCGACGGCTTGATATCCCGATGGACAACGCCTTGGGCGTGGGCATACTGCAGGCCGCGAGCCGCCTGCAACACGCAAGACAGGGCCTGATTGACCGACAGAGGCCCCTCCTCCTTGACCAATGCCGCAAGGTCGGTCCCCTGGACATATTGCATGACCAGAAAATGCGTCCCCCGGGCTTCATCCGCATCGTAGGCCGTAACGATATGGGGATGCTCCAGTTTGGCCGACGCTTCGACTTCCCGTTGGAAACGCTGCAGCGCCTGCGGGCTCTTGGTCACCACGGGCGACAGGATCTTCAGTGCAACCGTGCGTCCCATCCGACGGTGCCTGGCCTTCAGGACCATCCCCATCCCGCCTTCACCGAGCTTGTCGAGCACTACGTAGTTACCCAAGACCAGTGACTTGCCTCGGCCCGAGTATACATTCTGTGCCTGGAAAGCGGTCAGTTTCTTCCGGCGGACCAGCAACCGGGCAAGCTGTTGGCCATCGGTCGGCCGGTCCGCGGACGCGGTGTCATCCACCAGTGCCTGCACTTCCGCGCGAGCCAGCAGGCCACTTTCGGCGATTCGATCAAGGAATTGTTCAAGTGATCCTGCCACAACAGACCACCTCCCAGGTCTTATCGTACCATCACCGGGCGTCCCCGAACACACACCGAAACGGCAAATTGGCAACCTTGGTCATCTCGGCGATGTGCGTTCGCGACTCAGGACGTTTTGTCCTGAGGCACCTGGCGGCTTGTGATTTCTACTGAGAAGGGTTACAGCTGAGGGTGCAAAGCTGTCACCTTCTCTGGCACAGGTGGGTGCGACCGAACACAAAAAGAGAATTCGCCAATTGACACTCGTTTTCGAGCAGATATGTGACCGGAAGGCGGTCCGTAACAGCTTACAGGAGGCGCTTCATGTATTGGACGACTTCACCGTAGTCACCGCCTTCGATTGCTTCGGTCGTCGTGTGAGTGATGTCCTGCAATTGCCCAAGCTTGCTGGTCCACTTTCCGTCCGGCAACTGCCGCGCCGCATGCGTGTACATCATTGCAGAACCACAGAGGGCAAGCTTCTCGAAACCTCCTTCCAGTGCGCCGTCGTCGCACTCTTCATAACCAAGGGACCTAAACGCTTCAACGACGTTGCCGATCCCATGATCGTTACGTGAAGAGTCAACCGGCCAGAACACGCCAGGCTGCCACCAACGCTCCGTGTTACAAGCTGCCCACGCAATGCAGTTGTACCTGACCGTTCTCGGGCTGGTTATCTCGTGATTCTCGCCGGTTAAATTGGGGAACAGATCCGTCAGATTCATTTTGCCAGCAGGCCTTTATCACGCCCCCACTGAACCCACACACGCGCCGACGCCTCGATGTCACCGGCGTCGCTCTCGGCAACCGAGTTCTCGTCCGTAATGGCCTCTAGCGCCCAGAACCAATGGTCCGGCTCCTTTTCCAGTTCTGACAGGATCAGAGGGACGACGGCGGGCCCCATGCCTATGATTTTCTGATAGGAGAACACCAGCGATATTTGCGCCGTATTGGACAAATGTCGTGTCTTCGATTTCCAGCCGTCTCTAAGCTCATGAAATCGCTCGTGGATGGACTCGACCACCTGCGTGGAAGACATTTTGTCGGACCTCCATGATTGCTTGGCTTCTACGCCCTGCCGCGCAAGTGCCGGCACGATTCCGTTGGCCAACGCGAGCGAAGGGCATTTGCAGCCGAAGAAGTTGTACGTTACACGAATCTCAGAACTGCAGGAATGGCAAAGCGTGCTAGCAACTAGCATCTACGGCCTCAGGCAGCAATCGCAAAATGCGTGTTACCTGCCTAGCCTGCAGGTGGAAAGGGACAGGCATCGGCCTTGATCGCAATCCGGTCCAGCAGCAGGCAAACAGGTCCCGGCTGCAGTTCCAAACCTCTTGTAGCGTCCGGGATTACGCCATGTCCCGCTCGGCAAGCGGGACCTACCTGGACCACCTTACGATCAATGCCACAGGCATCATACGTTTGACACGCGACTGGTCTCTGTTGCGGTCCGTCGCAACGGGACCATATGAACGAGCCATGACAGCTTTCTGGATTCAATCGGTAACGTAGGAGACCTAGGAAAGCCACGGTCCTCTGTCGCCGAACCTCAGTCGCGTGCGCACGTCAGTGATCACTCTCGATGTTAGAAGCTGAAAATCGCTTGCGCGCTCGGTGGGGCACACCGAGGTCAGTTGCCCGGGAAGGGAAAGCTGCCAAAGTGGGCGTGCCATGTGTCGTCAACGCCAAGGTCGTTTGTGACTGGATGGGCAACAGCGAAGCCGTGGCGCGCAAGCACTACTTGAGTGTGACCGAGGACCAATTTGAGTTGGCTGCAAGAAGCGGGCCGACAGGGGGACCACTTCGGTCCACAAACAACCCGCTAGGGGTGGACCAAGGGGTAGTCCGGCAACCATCCGCAAGCAATTGCAAAGACGAGAAAACATCAAAACACCCCGTGGAAACCGGGGCATCTTTTCCGGCAGTGACAACTTATTGCCACTCATTGCAAGACCATCCAATACCCCCTAGGGGAGTCGAACCCCTGTCTTCGGACTGAGAATCCGATGTCCTGGGCCACTAGACGAAGGGGGCCCATGAAAGCTAACCGCAAACACCCGACCAGACTGGCCAGCCGGGCAATTGAGTCCTGCATTTTAGCAAACCCGCCGTATTTCACAAGTCGTTTGCGTGCCACACGTGACCCCCTCGACCTCCGCGAGATTCCCGCCAAACAGGGGATTAATATTTTCCCATCCTACCTAGTTGACGACACCACTAACTACGTGTAGCCTATGCACGTTATGCGGTTTATTCAAATGTCCTAGCAAGCAGGCTTTATGCAAAGCATCAACTCCTGCTTGTCTATCGCGAACTAACAAATCGCAAACGAACAACGATGGTGCTGCATGTCCGCGATAATCCTGGGACATGCGTGAGGTGGGTTCAGATCAAGAGACGCCCCACATTACGAGTTTCTTTTGTTGTAATCTGCTGGTCTTTCGATTTCTCTGAAAGGAAAGGATGGAGTCAATGGCAATTTATCGTGTTGGTCTGGGGCTATTGGTGGTTGCGTTGGGCGCGACCACGACATTTGCAGGTGATGGTTGTGCACCGGAGCAATCGGTTGTCGCCGATGCAGGCTGCGTCACCGCCGCGCCACAATGTGTTGAGAAGATCATCAGCGTTCCGCAGATGGTCAAAGTGACGAAGAAGGTAATGTGCACCGAGTACGTACCGACCGTGAAGACGAAGACCATCAATGTCTGCAGACGTGTTCAGGTCACCAAGCCGGTCCAACGGACCTGCACGGTCTGGGAACGTCAGGAGCGCGTACGGAACGTAACATCCACCGTCTGTGAGCCGACGTATGAGCCGCGCGAGTCCACATATCAGGTGCGAATTCCTGTTACAAACGTCGTGGACCAAACCTACTGGGCGTGCGAACCGATTGTCCGCGAGGTCGACCAGACGTACACAGTCATGGTTCCGAAACAGGTCGAGGTCAAGGGTGTCCGCACGGTTTGCCGAGTGATCCAAGAGACGCAGATGCGGAAAGTCACCTGCGACAAGGGCCATTGGGACACGTGCATCGAGGAAGTCCCGTGCCGACCCCGTCGCCGCTTGTTCCAACGCCGCGGCCAGAAGGCCTGCGGTACATGCAATGGTTGTGGCACGGGCTGCGACACGGGTTGCGACACGGGCTGTGGCGAATGTGGTGCAACCTGTCAGCCGACTCGAACGGTCTGCCGTAAAGTATGGGTTCCGAACATTGTCACCACCGAAGTACCTGTTACGGTCTGTCGCACCGTGCGGGAGCAGGTTCCTTACACATGCATGAAGACTGTCTGTGAGCCGGTGGTCAAGCATCGCACGGTCTGTGTCACCGAGTACAAGCGAGTCCAGAAGACCCGCAAGGTGAAGGTCTGCTCGTACAGAATTGAAAATCGTGTCAAGAAGTACACGGTTTGCAAGATGGTACCCCGCCAGGTCGTCAAGCAAGTCAAGTACACGGTCTGCGTCCCCCGACAGGTAACGAAGACGGTTAACGTAACGACCTGCGAGACGGTTACCGAGCCAAAGGAAGTTAAGTATACCGTTTGTGTTCCGACGCAAGTCGAACGTGAAGTCGAAGTATGGGAATGCCAGATGGTAGAGAAGAAGATTCAGGTTCCGGTCGACACGGGCTGTGGCGAATGCACTCCAGCATGTACGCCTCGTTGCAAGACCCGCAAGATTCGTTGCCATCGCACTCGTCGCCACAGCCGAACTTGCGGCACGGTAGCGGCCGATTGCGGCGATTGCTAATCACGAA
>JAJSAJ010001153.1 GCA_024274855.1 Planctomycetota bacterium
AAAGTCCTTTGCTCTGCATGATACGCTACTCCGGTTCCCTGGGCGGCATCGCCGCCAATCTATTTCCAGCTACCGACCGGCCTCAAATTGACCCGTTTCCGCCGATCGATCAACTCGGTCAAAAAATCAACGACCTCCTGGACTGAAGGAAGGCGATTTCAACCAACGCCGTACAGCCTACCGTCAAAACCCGGTTGAATCGGATCGTCCGCATGATCCATCACCTGGCCAAGGTTGCCGAACACCTTGTGAAATCCAGCGACTATCTTCTCATTCAACTCCTGACCGTTCGGCGGGTGAATGGAATGCACGTTGGTATACGTATCGCACAACATTTGAGCAACCGGGAAGTCATTCGGATCGTAGCTGTAGGTAACTCCCTTGGCCTAGTTGATTGCCCATGGGTACCGCTTTCCGATGCCGATCATACTCTGAAACACATCCTGGGCCAAAACGGGCATTGTTTGCCATTGCCCAACCAAGACACCTTCCTTGAAAATCGCTTTTTCGACGGCGACTCGAAAACGGCGAGGATCGGTATCGATACCGGCTGCTTTGGGATCGAATCGAACAGCATAGAACCAGTAGACGTGTTTGCAATCCGCGGGGCAGACTGGAGGAATCACACCGGGAATTTTCCCCAGCTCCGAACTCAAGTACTACGAATTGCGGATCCGCACATCATTCAATTCATCTAAATGCATCAACTGGCCACGAGCCAGGGCGGCCGGCAATTCCTGGTTGCGATACATGTAACCGAGAATCGACGCGTTATACTTCTGACGCATTGTTTTCTCATCACATTCATCTCCGAAGTACCGAACCAGATCTCCTTTTCGCAACACGGTTTCGTCATTCGTGACAAACAGTCCGCCTTCACCGCCACACAGATTCTTTAAGTTATTCAGACTGAATGCACCGGCAAGCCCCATCGTGCCGCATTTACGTCCCTTATAGATAGCGCCGTGGGCTTGACAGGCATCTTCAATAATATGCAGGTTGTGCTTACGAGCGATCTCCAAAATCGGATCCATATCGGCCGGGCACCCCTGAATATGGACCGGCATGATTACCTTGGTTCGCTCGGTTATTGCAGCCTCGATTTTAGTCGGATCCATCGTATATGTGCGAGGATCGATGTCGACAAAAACCGGAATGGCCATCTGATGAAGCACGCACGAGGCAGTAGCCAGAAAGGTATACGATGGAACCAGCACTTCGTCACCCGGTTCCACGCCGGCGGCAACAAGCGCCATATGCAGCGCGGCTGTTCCACTTCCGGTGGTCAGGCAATGGCGTGCACCGGTGAACTCGGCCCATTCTTTCTCCAAAGCCACCACTTGCGTTCCCGTGGCGCCAGCCACGATCCCACTGTCCAACACTTCGTTGACCAGTCTTCGATCGTCGTCCGTCAACACGGGCCAATTCTGGTAATCGTCGCGACTTAGGAGCGGCGTACCGCCGTCAATTGCTAACTTGTCAACCATCGTTACATTTCTCCTGAAAAGGCGAGGTTCTCTTTTCAAATACGTCGTACGGCTAACTGTCCGGCGGGCTGCCGCGTCGTCGTTTGCGACGCACGATCCAGATACCACCGACCAGAATCATAATCGGAACGGTCACGGCGGCAAGCACCTGGCCCCATCCCGAAACAAGTATCAGTTTATGGACCAATGAATTGTGCTGTTCCGTCGTCTTCGGAAGCTGACCCGTGTACTGAGCTACATGATGCAACAGGTTGACCGCCAA
>JAJSAJ010000162.1 GCA_024274855.1 Planctomycetota bacterium
CGCTGTTTCAGGTAGCGTTTGATGCGGGTTTCGAGGCTATCGATTGCCGGCGGCGCCTGCGTCAATAGACCACCCGGTTTCAAAATGGCCAGGCAAGGGCCTTGTTCGTACAGGATGTCGAACCCATCGGGGTGGGTGTGGTTCATGGTAACCGTTCACGGCGAGAGTGCGTGGAGAGGCAGTTGTCATTTTTCATTTTTCATTTTTCATTTTTCAGTGGAAAGAGTATGACCCGGCTGCGCTGCCTCTCTCGATGATAAATCGGGGAACGCTCCGGTGCTAACGCGATGGCAGACGAAAACCCCGTGAACGACTACGGTTCATGTCAGGTGCTCGTCAGAAACCGCGAGCCGTTTGGAAGCTATCCAAAACGGGCGACCAGCCGATTGACCAACGGTGGACAAAGTCGATCCAACCAGACCAGCAGCTTGCCGCCAGGGGTCAGGATGATCTCGTGCCTGCCCGCACGAATGGCACGAATTGTTTTTCGGGCCACCCGTTCGGGCGTCATAGCGCCCCAGTTGAGCCATGGTAAACGATCTTGGTTCTCCAGCACGTTGTCAAAAAACTCACTGTTTGTCGTGCTCGGACTGACTAGCAGCACATCGATACCGTGGCTGGCCAGTTCCGATCGCAACGCGTCGCTAAACCCATGCAACGCGAATTTGCTGGCACAGTATTCGCTCTTCTTGGGAACAGCACGATGGCCGAGTACGGAACTGATATTCACAATGATCGGGTGGCGGCCTGTCGCAAGTAGGCCGAGACTTGACCGAATGAGCTCAACCGGCGCAAAAAAGTTGACATCCATGATGCGCCGCATGCGATTGAGATCGGCCGTGGCGAATAGCCCAATCGCGCCGACGCCCGCATTGTTGACCAGGATGTCGAGCCCGCCGAGTTGTTCGGCGGCAGTGGTTATCAATCGACCTCGCAACGCTGGATCGGTGATGTCGCCCGATATGCAAATCACGCGCCGATCAGTGGCACGCAACGCTTCAGCCAATTCGTCAAGACGCTTCTGCCGCCGAGCGGTAAGGATCAGATTCGCACCACGAGCGGATAACTGGCGAGCGATTTCGCGGCCAATACCACTCGACGCGCCGGTTACAATCGCTCGGGATCCAACAAGCGTTCTGTGAGTCATTCGGTTTATGCCACGTCTTCAATGATGTCGTCGCCCTTGCCAAGCGACTCGTCCAACTCCTGCTCGGAATCCGTTGCCCGATGCACGATGGTCACGCCCGATTGTTCGATGCGCCCCAGGTATTTGTGAGGCAAGCGACAATGCATCGTCACCCGCAGATCGTGATACTGCTTGGACAGAATTTCACCATGCCGAGCAAGATAGGCCATCAGCTTGCCGTTGTCGACACCCGTTTCGATATCAACTTCGCAAAATGACCGACTCAACGCGTCGCTGACAGCAATGGCCAGGCGATCGATCCCTTCTCCACTACGCGCACTGATGACCACCGCACCCGGGTATCGGTGCAGTACGGTCTCGGCCCGCGCGAAGGCCCCGTCCCGATCCAGTTTGTTGACCGCCAGTAACGTGTCCTTCTCCTCGATACCGATCTCCTGTAGCACGTCGTAAACGGCGGCAATCTGATCCAGCACCGCGGGATTGCTCGCGTCGGCTACGTGCAATAGGAGATCTGCCTGCCGAGCTTCTTCGAGCGTTGCTCGAAAACTGGCGATTAGGCGGTGTGGCAAGTCGCGGATGAACCCCACCGTGTCACTCAACAACACCGGCCCCCAGTGAGGCAGCTGCCATCGACGAGTGCGGGTGTCGAGCGTAGCAAATAACCGGTCTTGCACCAAAACGTCGGCTTCCGTCAAGCGGTTCATTAACGTGCTCTTGCCGGCATTGGTATAACCGACCAGCGAGATCGTCATGTGATCATGCCGTGCGGCGACCTGCCGCTGCTTGCGTTTTTCAATCGCTTTCAGTTCGGTCCGCAAATCGTGGATCCGTCGTTCCACCAGGCGGCGATCAACTTCCAACTGTTTTTCGCCCGGACCACGCATGCCAATGCCCAGCTTCATCCGAGACAGGTGTGTCCACATGCGTTTCAGACGCGGCAGTGAATATTCGAGTTGAGCCAATTCGACCGCCATTCGAGCCTCGTACGTCTGTGCGTGCGTGGCGAAAATATCCAGAATCAGCTCAGTTCGGTCCAGCACTTTGACGCCGGTCGCCTTTTCCAGATTGCGCGTCTGACCGGGGCTCAGGTCGTTGTCGAAAATCACGACGTCGGCTTCGTGCCGCTCGACCAGGATCTCCAGCTCTTGTAATTTGCCTCGCCCGACAAAGGCGCGAGCGTCCGGTTTGCTTCGCCGTTGGATTAAGCCACAGGCGACGCGCGTGCCGGCCGTCGTGGCCAATCCGGTCAGTTCCTCGAGTGGATCGTCGCTAACTGTTTCCCTGGGCAGCAAGACACGGACCAAAATGGCCGTTTCGCTGGCAATGCTCTGCGCGCGTTCTCGTTCATGCACCGTGTAGAAAAACCTCCATTATTGCGTGGGGTGGTCGAGCCGGTCTGGCGGCAACAGCTACCGTTCATTGTACCCCCGGCAGCTGGCAGTGCGACCCGCCGAGTGTCCGCAGCGGGGGCGTCACGTCTGCTGTCGTTCTCCCGAAAAAGACGGTTGTTTTAGGTGGTGTACGCCCGCGTCTTGGTGGGGGTGTTTGCGGTTGGCGTTTGGTGTCCAGTGAGGGCAATGGAGCTTGGCGGCTGACGTGGCGAAATCGCAAGTCGGCACGCCGTTCCGGTCTCAGAGCGTGTCCCGAAATCGGGAGCGACAGTTGGCCACAGCGAGGAATCTTCCGTGCGTCCAGGCTCAGCGCGGGAGCTTCGCCCTCCCGCGTCAAGCAGGCACATGCCACGCGTTCGTGTCGTGCGCTCCGTTTCTTAGACACTCAGAGCGGCAGAGCGGTTCGCACACTTTCAGGTTTGAGGCTCCCGCGAAAAAAACTCAAACTTACCTGTATTCACGGAACTACGCAGGGTCCCTGGAGTCGCTATACGCCCCAGCGTTCGCTGTCGTCTGGCTCGCTAGATGAGCCGGGGTAGTGGTTGCAATCCGGTCGAGCAGCAGGAAAACAGGTTCCGGCTGCAGTTTCAAACCTCTTGTAGCGTTCTGGATTACGCTATGTCCCGCTCGGCAAGCGGGACCTACCTGGACCACGTTACGATCA
>JAJSAJ010001154.1 GCA_024274855.1 Planctomycetota bacterium
CTAAACGATCGCCCAAATTGATCAGAAATCGCCCTTTTCTCATCAGCTATATTGCACACGCACAACATTCGAACTCCAAGATCCGGCGATTGCGACAAACGCAAGGAGTGGCCATGAACATTCTCGTCTGCACGCTTGGCGGTTCTTGGGCCGTCGTTCCGGAAGTGTACGGATTTCTCGCACCAGATCGTTTGCCGTTGTATTCGGACCATCCGCATCGAGAGCAAATGAAACAGGTGCGAGAACGATGGCAACTGAGTTCTCCTGACGAAATCTGGGTTGGGTCGACTCTGGGCGAACAGGCCAAACACGCGGTAAAACAACTGTGCACATGGCAACGGCTTCTTGGCCCAACGCCGGTGATCCGCATTTGGCTGGCGGAAGATACCGATCAATTGGCGACTCAACAAGAATGCCAGCACGTGCGAGAAATGTTGCTGCGAATCTGCTTGCTTGCCCATGAGCGGACAGATGGCGGCCAAGTCGTGCTGTCACTGGCCGGTGGGCGCAAGACGATGAGTGCCGATTTGCAGTCGGCGGGTCACCTGATGGGTTGCCATGGCTTGGTTCACGTGGTTGGCAAGGATCCGTTACCCGACGAGCTCCGAAAGCCCACGCCCGAAATGTTCACCCGGCCGTTGTCGGCGGAGCAATCCCGGTATCTGATGCCGCTTGTCATGGGGCGCAGCCGCCGCAGCGAACTGTGGGATGTGGATGTCGATCAACAGGGCTCGGTCTGCGCGGCCCGCTTCCCTCTGCCGATTCCGGATGCGAACGCGTCGCGGAAATGGCCAAGACCGACCAGCCACTGGTTGAACGGCGAACTGAACAAACGGGAGCATGCCGGCAGCCAATTGCTGGGCAATTATCTGACTAGTCTTACCAAACGCGAGCATCACGAAAACTGGCGCAGCCTTTACCGTCTGCCGCCACGAGTCATCGAACTGTTACGAAAAACAAAAGTTGGTCCGGAGCTTTCCCGGTGGCTGCGGGGTCTTCCCAAAGCGGATCTTCACCGCCATCTGGGTGGCTGCCTGAACATCGCCGACCAACGTATTGTGGGACGCGAGATATGGGACAATCTTTCCCATGCCGAGCGTGCCACGGCCCACGAGCAAGTCCGCAGCCTGTTGGACATCAACCAATGGCCCCTCAATTGGCCAGAGAAACTCGGGACGGGCCGTCAGCGGGCAGAATGTGCCGCGGCACTGCTGGTCGAGGCCGACACCGACCAACTGGAACATAACCTGTACGGCATTACCGAGCCGCGTCTGGCACTCCGAAAGAACCACGCGCTCGGATTCGCCGCGTACGAGCGGCCGGGTGAATTGTCCGGCTCCGCCTTGCTGACGCACCCGGCGGCCATCGAACCCTACGCGCGGCAGGTCCTCCGGCAGGCCCGACAGGAGGGTTTGAGCTACGTTGAACTGCGAGGTAGCCCGCAGAAATACGGCGACGGACTCGCGTTCTTGCGTGCATTTCATGACGGGTTGATCCGAGCGATGGATGGGGAACCCCATCCGGTTACTTTCCGGTTCATCATCATCGTCGATCGGCGTCAGTACGACTCCGTACGTCGTGTCGTTGAGATGGCCGTGCAAGCCAAGAACGAGTTGGACGACTTCGTTGCCGGGCTGGATGTGGCGGGTGACGAAGGCGTGGGCCAGCCCAAGGCAATCGCGAGTAGTTTTCTGCCCGCTTTCGAAATCTGTCTGCCGGTGACTATCCATGCCGGCGAGGGCGAACATGCCGATTCCATCTGGCAGGCCGCGTATCATCTGCACGCCGATCGCATTGGCCATGGGCTGAGCATCGGAGAGCAGCCACATTTGGCGGAACGATTTCGCGACCGGAGCATCGCCTTGGAACTGTGCCCGACCTCCAATCGTGAAGTGGTCGGTTATCACGATCCGGACGTACCCGAATCTCACGTCTACTCCCAGTACCCTTTGAAGGATCTTTGGGACGCTGGACTGCCGTTGACCATCTGCACCGACAATCCTGGAATCAGTCGCACGACTCTGGTTGATGAGTACCTGACCGCGTCACGGATGCAGCCCGGCGGCTTGAACTGCTGGGACATGCTAGCCATGCTCAAACAAGCATTCGTTCATGCGTTCCTGCCCAGTCAGAAGAACGAAGAGTTGTTGAAAGAAGCGGATGCAAGCGTGTATGCCAAAGTGTTTTCCCAGTTCGATACACAATCATGAACATCAACGATGTCCCTTCTTGCCAGGCTTCTTCTTATCTCGCGCCCCCGGAACCCGAAAACTGATTATCTTTTCGGTGGCCGCATTAACGACGAAGTCCATCGTGTCGCCCGGCTTTTTGTCCGCCGGAACCTCCTTGGAATTGACCACAGGGCCGACCAGTTTGGAGCCCTCGTGCAGCGCCTTCCAACCTCCTTTTTTTGTTCGTTCTTCGAGCAATTTGGCGGTGACTCGATCACCGGGTCTCGGAATCGTCGGCTGGACGGGGTGCGTGCCGGTCGGTC
>JAJSAJ010001155.1 GCA_024274855.1 Planctomycetota bacterium
AAGCCGGTTGGGTTCCTGGCAACAACCAGGCGCGGGCGGGATTGGGGCAACGAGCATCTGAATGATGTTCGGCGCATACCGGGTGGCGACGTGTTTTCATCGAGCGAGTTCGGGTGCCGGGCGGCGCTCGTGCCGCCTGAGCAGCGAGTTCATGCGGCACAGGCATTGATGAAGAAAGTGTTTGCATTTGCCCAAGATCGTGCAATGCAAGTCTGTTTTGCATTGGATGTCGATACGGAATCTGTATTGCCGCAAGACATGATTCTCAGCCTGCCGCGAGAAGCCCGAGTGTTTAACGGCCGGATCTGGCTCCCTCGACCGGATACCGACGACGGATATCAGTTCTATAGGGTGCAGGTCGAGTCGTTGCTGAAACTGTATCCCGAGATCGATATGCTTGCCGTTTGGCGACGCTCTGCCGGTTTGGAATGGCAACGTTTGAAATTGTCCCAGATGCCGGAATCGTGGCAGAAGGAGTATCATACACATGTTAAGAATCGGCCTGCCGCGGAGAAGATCGAGCAGGGACTGGTCGGTTTTGCACTCAATAAAGTCGTTGGGGCCTTTCGCCTCGCCTTGGATGAACTTGGCCGGCCCGATGTGCGAATTGGCATGGGCAGTTGGCAACACAACTGGGTTCCCGCGGCGGCCGAGTTCCTGCCCGAAGAAGTTACTTTGATGCCGTTGGATTCCTCGTTTATCCGGTATCGTGATGGATCGTTCCTGGAACGAGCGGATTGGATGAAGGTGTTGGCAACCGCCAAGGATCGAATTCTTCCGGTTATCTGGGCGCATCATGATGACGGCGAATATATCGGACGGCCAATTCATCCACACGCCGGTCTTCACAATAAACTCGCCAAATTGAACGCGCGCGGGTTCGGGATCATTCATTGGATGACCCGGCCGCTCGATCCGTATTTCAAGAACCAGCAGAACCAGGTTTGGGCACACACGCGAAATCAGCCGTACCGGATTACGTGCAAGGTGATGGCTGGGCACTGGTTCGGTCAGACTCATGCAGAAGATCTGGGCGAGTACCTTTTCCAGTGGGCTACCGACTCGCCGATTTTCGGGCGTGTGACGACCGATCATTTCTTTCTTGCCCGGGAAGGTATTCCCGATGCGAAGAAGGCTATTGCTTCCGGACGCAAACGACTGGAGCAGCTGAAGCAGGTCAATACCAACGACATGACCACCGGGCAACTGCAACGACTGAAGTACTTCGAGGCGTTTGAAAGATTGCTGATTTCGTTCTGTGAAGTTCAGGAACTTGCCTACCAGCCAGCCAGAAAGGCAGTACTAGGCGGCCGATTTGACGAGGCGCGGCAACTGCTCGAACAGCAGGATCCAGCCGATACAATCCGACAGTTCGCCCGTCTGTCCACAATGGCCGGTGGCAATCGCGGTGAACAGGCCATGGTTGCTTCGTTGGGAACACGTTGGATTACCGATTACCAGACACTCAGACAGGTCGTGGGCCTCGATCCCATCCGGATCAATTTTGGACCGACATCTCATGAACCGCTGGCCCAGGGCGTCGGACACTATACGTTTCTCATTGATGAACATGGGGCTTACTGGTCCGTGTGGGGCCAGCAGGAGACGGGCCGGCATTCGATTGTCCACAAGCTTGCCATCGATCGGCAGGATGTAGCAATTGATCGGGACGTGTTGCGAGCGGGAATAGTGATCGATTCGCCGACGACCATTCCCCTGGTGCCGTTGGCGGCCAGAGTATCGCGAAGCTCTTACTACAGCGGTCTGCCGAAAGACGTGATGCCAGGCAGTTACCGCCTGACTCTTTTTCTGGTCGCGCAGCAGCCGGAAAGTGTTGTCAACATCAAACTCGATACCACTGCCAGACACTCGGTGTCACCGGCCGTGTATCGACTTGACGCGGCGGCCGGCCAACGATACTTGCGCCTATATTGCCGGGGAAACAGCGAAAACGCATGGAATTCGATCTGTGAAATCAGAAGTGCTGCGTTGTTGCGGGATGCCGGCGCCACGGCCGGCGCTGCGGAAGATGGCTACGAGGCTGGTTTGGCAATCGATGGCAAATCAACAACGCGCTGGGCGGTTTCTGGACGCGATCAGTGGATCCAGTTTGTGCTCGATCCAAAGAAACCGCTGAAACAGTTGGAGATCCATTGGTACAATGGCGACCGGCGAACGGCCAACTTTGATATTCGAGTATCGACCGACGGGCACAAATGGACCAGGCTTGCTTACCAGCCCCGTGACCCGCAATCCAGCAGGCCGCAGCCGGTGTCCCATCGAGTCGAACTGACACAGCGTGCCGAGGGAAGCAATCGATTGGTTGCCTTAAGCTATCCGATCCAGCTGGAACATCCCGGCATTGTGAATGTCACATTGACTCCGGAAAAGGGCAATACGGTCCTCTGTGGCGCCGTTCTTCAACACGTTGGAGCACCACTGCAGGCCCGTCAAGGCAAGTGACTGTCGGTTCGATGGGCCGGGGCGATACGAAGGGCCTGATGCGAGTTGATAGGTGTAGCCGTATCGGCTGCGTTAACCTGTTGAGCATGTGTTGATACAGGATGTCGTTGTTGGGCTGCGCATCGCGTGCTAGATTGCAGGTGCGGCACTTGGGGCGGACAGATCGAACGACGGGAAACGCCAGTCGTTTGAACCTCAAACGGTCTATTGACCAGCAGGGATGATGCAATGTTCAAAGCACGCACTCGATCCGACGCTTCGGTGAGGAGAGCGGGCAGAGAAGTTTGGCGATGGTGCCGTCACGCTGAAAGGTCTACTGCAGCCAGTTCGGATCGAAGTCCGCTATCGTTGATGCGGTCTTCGGCGTTAATCGCTCGTTATTCTGTCATACGCCGTTGCGGACATGTGATCCATGCTGGATCGTTCTGTACTCGAACTTACCTACGCCACGTACGCTTCGCTATACTGGCACATTCGAATTCACGCATCAATGATTACTCACGATCCTGGGGGGCGTTGTCCGAGCGGAGCGATAACGGAGAGGTGTTATCGTTCGTTCAGGCGTTGAGCTTCCAAGGCTTGCGATAGGTGACGCTGTTGAGCAGTTGAGTTGCTTCATCGTCGTCAATCACTTGTTCCTCTTTGGCATTCCAGCTTAACGCACGGCCCAAAGCGTTCGAAACGTAGCCCAGGTGCCCCGGCGTAATCGAACGGTGCCCCGTTTCGGGAGGTGCGACGCACGGATTTCGAGACTTTACACAGTCAAGGAAGTTCCTCATGTGGCCCGGTGATTCGTACGCCTG
>JAJSAJ010001156.1 GCA_024274855.1 Planctomycetota bacterium
ACGGGCGTTTTTTTCAAACGATGGGTCTACCAATCGGCTAGTGGTCCAAACCTGGCGCCTCTGGTTCTCGCACGCATCACGCAATGGAGACCGAAAGCGTCGACGGGAACGACACACCTCCCGGATCCCCGCTCGTTGCTTACCGGAGTCCTAGGGACTGCAATCCTCGGTATTTTCATCGCGTGGTGGGTCTATCGGCGCAGTAATCGCTCACTGATCGACCGAACCAGAACAGCACCACCCAGACAACAACTGCCATCGTTCAACGATCAGCCAGTTCGGGAAAGTGTCGCCGAGTCCCTCGAAAAACTTCGTGACCCGTCCATAAGGAACGATGGCCATGGTTGACATACTTGGCAGACAATTGAGTAGATTGATGCCGCAGACTCGGCAGGCAGCCACGGTTATTCTGCTGCTGATAAGTGCAGCCAGCCCCTTATCGGCCAGCCGTCCGACGACCCCGTCAAGAACCCCGTCAAGAACCCCGTCACAAACCCAGTTTGAAACACCTAGTCAGCTGTTGCGACTGCTTGGGATCAGCGACAGCCTGGTCGACTCGGTCGTCGATGGCCAACCACTCGCGGATGAAGACGACGAGGCACTGATCCGCATCCTGCACCGGATGCCGCAAATTGGTCCGGACGATATCGCCCGTTGGCAACAGACACGCGTTCCGTGGCCGGTCTTGGCCAAGACGCCGAAGGCAGAACGAACCCATTTTTTTGTTCTTCACGGACGTGTCCGGCAAGTCGTGAGGTACGATCTCAGGCCACAACTTGCCGCACTGTTCGACTTTGACCACTACTATCAAGTCGAGATGGAGATACCTGACACGGAATACAGAGTGACCATCTGCACACGCAACATACCGAACACATGGAAGGAAACAAGCAACTGGGACGCGCGTGCACGCGCATCGGCGATGTTTCTGAAGGCAGGTGCCCGCGCATCTGGACGGACCAAATTGTATTTCGTGGCTCGCCGTATCGCGTGGCTTCCGGACCGCGTTGATCGTCGTTACGGCATCGGCCCCAGCCAGGTATTGCTAGGCGACCTTGGGATGGACATCGGCCTGTTTGATGCGGTCCGGAAACGGAACCGCAAGGGCATCAGCACCGCGGAGCGTGAGTGTTTCTATCAGCTGCTGGCGGCGGCGGCCCGAGCTCGTCCCACCCAACTGAATCGACTGGCCAAGCCGCCAGACCTGCAAGCAATATTACAGCAACCGGAAAAGCAACATGGCGACCTGCTGCGTCTACACGGTACGATCTGTCGAATAACCAAAGTCTTGGTCGACGATCCGGACGTACGCGAACGGTTTGGCATTGACCACTATTATCAGCTGGATGCACTGTTGCCTCTTGGGAATCGAGTGATTGAGTTCCGCGATCTCGATGGAAAACTGAGCGGTCCGGTCTACGACACAAGCTTTCCGCTGACTTTCTGTGTGGCACGATTGCCACCTCGGTGGTCGGCCCTGGCGGATCAGAACTCCATCAACGAGTCGGCCACGTTTTCAGGGTTTTTCTTCAAATTGTGGGCCTATCCCAACAGTCTGGTCAGCCGGCACGCCCCGCGTCAGCGCCAGCTGAGCCCCATGGTGATCGGGCTGGAACCGGACGAGTTATTTTCGGCCGTCGCGCCGAACTCGAACTGGGGGATTCTAGCCGGAATCGGCTTTCTTATCGTCCTCGGAACCCTGTGGGTGATCGTGGGACGCACGCGAAAATCCGATCAAATCTTCGAGGATCGCCTGCGACAACGGCGGCTCCAGCAGCCAGACGTCCTGCCCGTCGATTCAGCGGACAAGAGGCCGGACGGCGGACCGCGAGGTGGCTGCGGCAGATCGATCACGCCCCGAAGTGACCACCGGAACTGACACAGCCCCCACTTGACTTGTTCACGGATCACTTCATATTCGTACAGTTAGTCATCGTGCATGGTGAGCAACTCGTGCACACGATTCCAGAAGCTAAATGTTCACAAGTGGCGAGCTCGAGCAGAAAGGCTCAATGACCAACTGGCGTCGTATCGACGCGGCTGTCGGGCTGAAACAGCAGGACCACTCTGCTTATTGGTCGTTTCCGTGCGACCACATGGAGCGTGCGTTGCTGCGACCCCAACCGCTCGGTCCAGGCATGGGTACATCGATCGTGCAAACTGAAACTCTAACGAGACAGGGCCTCGGACCACTGCGTTCCTACCGCTCGGATCAGAATAACCCGCTCCCGCTGGTCGCTGAAACTTGCCTCGGCTACGACAACGTTCTCGCACTAAGTTACTAATCCCATTGGTGTTCCAAGACAGGAGCCTACGTCATGCGACGCGCAAAAATCACGATTGTTGGAGCTTGAAATGTCGGTGCGACCGCCGCACATTGGTGCGCAGCCGCCGAACTGGGCGACATCGTGTTGGTCGATATCCCGGCAGCTGGGGATATGCCCATGGGCAAAGCGCTCGACCTGATGGAGGCATCTCCGATCATCGGCTACGACGCGAACATTGTTGGAACGACCGATTATGGTGCGACGACCGATAGCGACGTGGTTGTCATCACTGCCGGAATTCCGCGCCGACCGGGTATGAGCCGCGATGATTTGCTCGGAACTAACGCAAAAATCGTACGCTCTGTTTCCGAACAGATCAAAACCACAAGCCCAGACGCGATTGTGATTGTCGTCAGCAACCCATTGGATGCGATGGTGCAATGCGCGCAACAGGTTACGGGATTTCCACACCAGCACGTCTTGGGCCAAGCCGGCGTCCTCGATACGGCCCGATATCGGACATTTCTGGCCATGGAACTTGGGGTCAGCGTAAAGGACATCAGCGCGCTGTTGATGGGCGGCCATGGCGATACGATGGTCCCCTTGCCCACGCATACATCGGTTGGCGGCATTCCTGTTACTGAACTCATTGACAGGAAACGACTTGATGAAATCATCGAACGGACTCGAAAAGGGGGGGCCGAAATCGTTGGACTGCTAAAGACAGGCAGCGCCTACTACGCACCATCTGCCGCAATTTGCCAAATGGTCCAAGCGATTGTGCGCGACGAAAAACGATTGCTTCCGTGTGCCGCCTATTGCGATCAGCAATATGATGTTGGCGGATATTACGTCGGTGTACCCGTAATCCTGGGCACTAACGGCGTCGAACGCATCGTCGAATTGGACATGACCTCTGAAGAAAAGGCCGATTTCCAAAAGAGCGTGGACGCTGTCAAGTCGCTCGTCAAGACGATGGACAGCCTCCTTGCATCCTAGTCCCGACCCGGCATGCACCGGCCAGGCCGCTCGCGGAGCGTGGCGGTAACGCAATTTTGCCCTGCGCATTGCCAGGGCCGTGATTCGTTCATCCGACAGACGCTTTCCGCCACAAACACGGACCGTTTTTCACTCGGTGCGGAAATTCGAAGGAAGTCGATCCGACTGTCGGCTGAACTGTCGGCTGACATTGACATGAAAGGCGTCCTGTTTTAAAACGCTTCTCTTCCACTGCCAAATGCAGCACAATCCGCGGGGATTCGGCTGTTGGTGGTGGTCGCGTTTGTCCCGTAAAGCAAGACTATGACTCCCGGTCATCCGATCTGGTGCAGCCAGCAAATAAGGGGCCCCGAGCGGTTGCGCGGAGTTGGTCGCGGCCCTGCCGCCCTATGCGAACGTATTCCCTCGCTTACTGTAGTGCTGCCACATGTAAACTCTGAGCTGACTGTCAAACCGAACGTTTTGGTTACCGCCATCCAATTACTTTTTTTGCTCGGTTTGCGTGCCCCTGTTCAAGCCACCCGGATCACGCCTCAGCGATGATCGAACCATTAAGCGACAAGGCAACCCATGAATCGCTTTCAGCTTCAGCAAGAGATGACAACATCCAACGTTGTGAGGTCTCTGCAATTCGAACAGTCCCTCGCCCAGGCTTCCGAGCGAGAAGGCCTGCATTACTCGTTGTTCGCTCCCCTCCATTACGAACCAAATTATGCATACCCCCTGGTGATCTGGCTTCACGGACCAAAGGATGACGAACATCAACTGCAGCGAATTATGCCGCTGATCAGTATGCGAAACTTCGTTGCGATCAGCCTTCGTGCACCGAATCGATCGCCCAATGGCCCGGGCTACCAATGGACAGCGTCAGATAGTGACCTGTTTCATGCCGAAACTAGCATTGTCGATGCGTTTGACATCATCGCTGAACAATATCACATCGCGCGCAATCGAGTTTTTCTGGCAGGCTACCAACAGGCCGGCACGCTCGCTTTTCGTGTCGCGTTGAAACGCCCCCGGCAATTTGCCGGCGTACTGTCGGTCGGCGGTCTGTTCCCCACCGGCAATCTTCCGCTGCTCTATCTTGACCAGGCTCGACATCTCCCTTTATTTATCGCACACTGCCGAGACTCTCTATCCTACCCCGTAGAAAAGGCGTGCAGTGAGCTTCGTCTGTTTCACACGGCGGGAATGCATGTTACGCTTCGGCAGTATCCATGTGGTGATCAAATGAGCACTCAGATGCTGCGCGACATGAATGGCTGGATGATGGAGCAGATCACGGGCGTTCCGGCATCGGACACTGAGTGTCTGTCGGCCCCTCCGGACGACGAAATCTAGACCGATTTACGATGTGGGCCCGTCTGGCAAGAGCCGTTGCATCCGAAAAGGTAGTCGTTCACGGGGTTTTCGTCTGCGATCGCGTTAGCACCGGCGTTTTCCCCAGTTTCCCACACGCCCGATTTATCATTGGTCATTTGACATACCTCATTTATCATCGAGAGAGGCAGCGCAGTGGAGCCATACTCTTTCCTCTGACCACTGATAAATGCCGCTCCACGCACGCTCGCCGTGAACGGTTCCCCGAAAAGGCACGTGTCACAAGGCGGCAGGGGGCCTTGATCGCAATCCGGTCCAGCAGCAGGCAAACAGGTCCCGGCTGCAGTTCCAAACCTCTTGTAGCGTCCGGGATTACGCCATGTCCCGCTCGGCAAGCGGGACCTACCTGGACCACCTTACGATCAATGCCCGGCAGGGTGGCTTGACTGTGTCAAGAACATAACGATCCTTGAGATATATCGTGCAGGGCCCCGAGTTTGCACGGCGACGAACGTGCACCCCTTTCGAGGCCTGGATCCTGTCGAGGCCTGGATCGTCGACGCGGCACGTTCCAGTGTGGGCCATCCGTGGCACTTGTAGAGGGCACCCCATGCCAACGAAGCGATTCCCGGCAAATCGACTTGCTCAAGAAACCAGCCCTTACCTACTGCTTCACGCACACAACCCGGTCGATTGGTATCCGTGGGGCGAGGCAGCACTTACACGCGCTCGCAAAGAGGGCAAGATCATCTTCCTATCGATCGGTTATTCCAGTTGTCACTGGTGCCACGTGATGGAACGGGAGTCGTTCGAGGATGAGGAGATTGCCGCTTTCTTAAACGCCCATTTTATTGCGATCAAGGTAGACCGCGAGGAGCGTCCCGACATCGACTCGATTTACATGGCCGCCCTTCAAATAATGACACGGCAGGGTGGCTGGCCCATGTCGATGTTCCTGACGCCGGAGACACATCCGTTTTTTGGTGCAACCTATCTTCCGCCACGCGATCACGTTCGCCCGGGCGTCGCCGGCTTTCTGACTCTGCTGAACCAGATTCACACGGTGTGGCAACAGTCGCCCAAACAGGTGTGTCAGCAGGCAGACCAGCTTTCCGCGGCCGTCCGACGATCGTTGGACGAGCGAATGCAACGTGGTACGTCCCCAACCTGGGAGATGCTGGACCGCGTTCAAGCGGGCCTGACGGAGACGTTCGACCCAAAATGGGGCGGATTTTCATTCAATCCGGTCAACGAGCAGTTACCCAAGTTTCCCGAGCCATCAAGTCTGCTGTTTTTACTCCATCGCGCCCGTCGCGCTCCTTCAGAAACTTCCTGCCAACAGGCTCGGAAACTGCTGACGACAACGCTCGATCATATGGCAGCCGGCGGGATTCGCGACCACATTGGCGGCGGTTTTCATCGTTACAGTGTCGATCGATTCTGGCGAATTCCACATTTCGAAAAAATGCTCTATGACAATGGCCAGTTGGCAACCGTTTACAGCGAAGCTTACGCGTTGACCGGCAACAACACCTATCGTGAGGTGGTCGAAGAGTTGATCGATTTCGTACTTCGCGAACTGCGTGATGATCTGGGGGCATTTTCCTCGGCCTTGGATGCTGATTCCGAAGGGGAAGAAGGCAAGTATTACCGGTGGGAACGACACGAGATTCAATCGGCCTTATCAGTCGGACAGGCCTCGTTATTCCTCCCCGTGTACGGCATCGACGCCCCCCCCAATTTCGATCAGCGCTACCACGTGCCCCAACAACAGATGGACCCGGAACAGCTTGCCGCCCAGCGCGGAATGCCGGAAGAAGAATTGAAGCGTATATTACGGCAGGCGCGCCATTCGTTGCTCGATTTACGAACCGAGCGTCAGCGTCCATTGACAGATACCAAGATCCTGACAGCCTGGAACGGCTTGATGATCCGCGGCCTGGCCGACGCGGGCCGTATCCTGAATCGACTGGACTTCACCAAGGCCGCCGAACAGGCCGCCGATTTTGTATTCGACAATATGATGGACAGCGCCGAGAGGCTATACCGCACGTACAGCAATGGACAGGCACGTCTGAACGCCTATCTAACCGACTATGCATTGCTGACCGATGGCCTGATTGCCATCTATCGAGCCACCCAGAACACGAAATGGCTCGATCGAGCCGAACACGTAACCGATACACAAATCGAACTGTTCTGGGACAATGACAACGGTGCATTTTATTTCACGACGCGCGATCACGAGCCGTTACTGGCCCGGATAAAAAACCCGATCGACAGCGCCATGCCATCAGCCAATTCGATCAGTGCAAGGAACTTGCTGTTTTTGTCCCACGTTCTCGGAAAAGTGGACTACCAGGACCGAGCAGCGACAACGATCGCAACAACGACG
>JAJSAJ010001157.1 GCA_024274855.1 Planctomycetota bacterium
CGCAACTACTGCCGACCTCGCGCGTTCAGACCGGTTCGACGGCACAGTCGTCGATTTCGACCGAGATGCCTTGCTGTAGATAGTTCACGGCGACCAGCAGTCGGCACTTGCTGTGCCGCTTGACAACCGTTCCTTCGATGCCGCGTAACGATCCGCTTTTGATCCGTACTTTCTGGCCGGCCGCGATGCGAGTTTCAACTGCTAGCGGTACATTCAACTCAATCATCTGATTAACGTTCCTCAGATCGTCCCAAAGTCGTTGTTGGTCGTCGACGGGGAAGATTCGCGAAATCCGATTGGTCGTTAATGTGGTCACGCGTTCCTCCGGCGTGCCAAACAAAAACACATAGCCTCCGAACATCGGGACGTGCGAACGCACCCGACGACTTCGGATAATATTGTCTTTCGGCATCAGCGGCAGATAGAACGGGATCTCGTGAGCGACCAGATCTCGCGCGACCGACTTCTCCTGACGCGACATCGTGTAGATCGCCCACCAACGGCGATCCTCCGAGTCGGGCGGAGTTTCATCGAACAACGTCTCGGGATAAAGACTCGATTCTTTGGCCAAGATGGGCATGTCGCAATGAGTTCCCCAGGGGCTGAGAGTACGTTCCATCCGCCGGCAATAGTCAATCCTAGCTCATGAACCGAAGGCCGGATGGAATAAATACCATCCCCCCATTTTGACAAGGAATAGAGTTTTGTCAAGAGCCGGGGAAAAGTGGTATTGTGTCAATGCGGGATAGATAGGCAAACCTTTCGGCAACTGGGGATTTGACCAGTGGAATCGATCAGCACGACGAGGGGTCTTGGGTCCTGAGATCGGCGGAGCAGGACCAGGTAGTGAGAGGGAGGGGGAAAAAGGAACACTATTCCTTCGGGTGTATGGTGGGTAGCCCAGCGTGGGACTTCATGGTATGATACATGGCTAGATTGGGTGGCTACCGTTTACCTTGACAGCAGCCTGGACCGACCAGGCGGGAGTGGCGAATGAGCATCAAGCTGGTGATCGCTGACGATCATGAAGTGGTTCGATTCGGCTTGAGGAGTCTGATTGCGGACACCGATATCGAAATCGTTGGTGAGGCAACCACAGGTGAAAAGGCAATCGAGCTGGCTCTGCAACTGCAGCCGGATGTCGTTTTGCTTGACGTCCGCATGCCCAACGGCGATGGACTGAATGTACTGGGCCGTTTGAAACTCGAGCGGCCGGAGTTACCGGTCTTGATGTTGTCGACCTACGACAACCCAACCTATGTTGCTCGGGCCGTCGCACTTGGCGCGGCCGGCTACATTTTGAAACAAGCCGATCGGGAAAAACTGATCGCCGCGATCCGAAAAACGGCCACCGGCGAAAGCGCGTGGACTCGCGACGAACTGCGTCGTGTTACCGGAGCACTCGCGACGCCGCGACTGAACGCCGATGTCGAAGTCCCACTGACACAACGCGAAAGCGAAGTACTGCGCCAATTGGCATTGGGCCTGACCAACAAAGAAATCGCCGCCGCTTTGCATATCAGCTACGAGACGGTGAAAGAACACGTGCAACATATTCTGCGCAAAGTTGGCGTCTCCGATCGTACGCAGGCGGCGGTTTGGGCCGTGCGCAAAGGATTGGTCTGAGTCGGTGCGGTAGCTGGAAAAGATCTGGATTGTTGGGTGCCGCGGACGGTATAGGTGGCCTGCGGGACTGCTCCGCCAGCTAAAGCAGGCGGCTTCTGAGATGCGGTTGGGGCGTTTCGTAGTAGTAGGGTGTGACAAGCTCGCTCGAAAAAACGACCCAATCGCTAACGACTCAGACGCGAGCGCCGGCACACCAGGATGTGGGTACCACCAAACATCCGATACCACACATCACACAAAAAACATTCAACGGCGGAACCGATAACCAGAGGGAGCGGAAAGATCGTGGGCGACAAAAAAGGAACGGATATTCGGATTAAGAGCGCCCATTGCGCGACCACTCAGATCAATTATCGAGTGCCGATTAAATTCGGTGGCCGAGTGGTCGACGATGTCACGCTGCTGGACGTTCATGTCGATGTCGAAACGCGCGATGGACGCCAGGGCTCGGGAACCGGGTCGATGCCGATCGGGAACGCGTGGGGCTGGCCCAGCCCGTCGCTCTCGTCCGACCAGACGCTCCAGGCCATGATCGCACTTGGCCGGCAACTGACCCAGGCGGCCGACCAGTGCTCGCTGGTCGCTCATCCGTTGGAGATCACGCACACGCTCGGTGCCGAGTACGATCGCACGGCCGCCGAAGTCGTTCGCACAATGAACTTGACCGAGCCGATGCCGCGGTTGGCCCAACTGGTGTCGGCCAGCCCCGTCGAGGCAGCCATCCATGACGCATACGGCAAGACGCTGGGCCTGAACAGCTATGACACGCTCGGACCCGACTTCGTGAATACCGATATCGCGCATTATCTGAACGATGACTTCGCCGGCGAGTATCTGGACCAGTACACGCTGCGCACACCCAAGCCCCGTATGCCGCTGTACCATCTGATCGGTGCACTCGATCCGCTGACCGATGCCGATATCCAACAGCATGTCGATGACGGGCTGCCGGAAACACTGGGCCAGTGGATCGTGGCCGACGGGCTGACCCATCTGAAGATCAAGTTGTCGGGCGATAACCTGGCCTGGGATGTCGAGCGCGTTGTGGCGATCGAGCAGGTTGCCGCGGACGCGCAGGCCGCTCGCGGTTGCACCCATTGGGTCTACTCGCTGGACTTCAACGAAAAGTGCCCGAACGTCCAGTATGTACTCGAGTTTCTGGCGAAGGTCCAGGAGCGGTCGCCCGCGGCATTGGAACGCGCTCAGTATATCGAGCAGCCGACCCATCGCGACCTGAAGTCGAACCCGGACAACCGCATGCACGAGGCGGCGAAGATCAAGCCGGTTGTGATCGACGAGTCGCTGGTCGATTTCGAGAGCCTGATGTTGGCACGCGAGCTTGGCTATTCCGGCGTGGCGCTGAAAGCCTGCAAAGGGCAGACCGAGGCGTTGTTGATGGGCGCCGCGGCTCAGAAGTACAACCTGTTCCTTTGCGTGCAGGATCTGACCTGTATCGGCGCGTCCCTTTTGCACTCGGCCAGCCTGGCCGCTCGGATCCCGACCGTGGCAGCGATCGAAGGGAACGGGCGTCAGTATTGCCCGGCAGGGAACAAAGGCTGGGACCAGAAGTATCCCGGCATGTTCAATGTGACCGACGGAACCGTGGA
>JAJSAJ010000163.1 GCA_024274855.1 Planctomycetota bacterium
ATATTCCTGCAGCTGGGCCTTTAATGGTCAGCGAATATTTGCTGTAACAGGCGACCGTCGCGTCAGGGGCTGGGCTCTCCGCGGCTGGAAACTCCTGGTCGATACGTCTGGCCCAACGCGCCATGTGCACGTATGGGCATACGCGTTTCCGACGGCCGATGGAACACTCCTTTACGTAGCACATTCGGACCGTTGGACAGCACTCGACATAAAGACGGGGAAAGTCGTACTGACCTTTCCATCGATCACCGAACTCACATCGCACGACGTTGAACCTACGGGCCGAATGTCGGTACTCGGAGATTTTTCGGGAGGCGTCTATCTTCTCCAAGCGAAAGACGTGGCTCCCCTGACGCCAGTTGCCACGGTAGTACGTTTTCATCCTTTTGCCGACGTGCAATCCGCGCCACCAGTATTCCGGTGCTTTTTCTGCGGACGACTCTCCAGCGCAGCGGACGCTAGCCTCGGTGCGATCCAGGCGTTTGAATCCGAATTACAAGAAGACCAAGTACCAACGCTTGATCTGCCGATGGCGGCATTCACCGATACAGGACTCTCGAGTTCGTGCACGCATTGCGGGCGAGAGACTCGACTGAATCCATTTGTGACTAACAACTAAGGCCGTTTTATTAACAACGCTCGATAGCCGTCAGATGTCAAAAACGCACACGTGAAGCAGAAAGGGCCGGAGATGACGAACCAATGGGAAAATGCTCGCGACAACCAAGCGAAACTCGAGAGCGAGCGAGCAATCATTCTCGACGCGATGGTTCTCTCGACATTGAAGCTATTTCGAGAGCACGTGCTGCAATCTGGCGACCAGGCTACTGCACCAGATTCACCTTGCGTCAGCACCATCGTCCGATTTTTCAACGATCAGCTTGATACGCCGATTACGCCTGACAACGTGTCACAGCACCTCATGCAGCTCGCGATCAAAGTGGGTACCTGGCAGAATATGGATGACTATGAGCAAGCGATCCACGAGACAGTGGGCGAACTTGGCAACTTGCTGAATACAAAGCAAAGCTATGCGCTACTCAATGCATTGCCCTGCCTCTACCAAAAGCAATGGAATGACATTCCGGATAACGTGCTGCAGATCATTGAGATTGTTGCCTTGTGCCTGCTCGAAGAGTCCGATGCTGAACGTTTTATGAAACAGGCCCGCGCCGGTAGTGCGCCGACCGAAACACCCGCCGAACGCAACCGGAAGAAAAAGCAAATCTTTGAAGGCATCATCATGATCACCATGCCGGCAATCTTCCATCGAATGGCCATGGAGAAATGCGATCTGCAAAGTGTGTCACGGCCTTTCTGGCGAACGGCTCACGAGTTCATCACGAAAGATCTTGGCTTCGAGTATCGCTCCAGAGAGATAACCAAGGATCTCGGCCAGTTTCTCCCCCGCTGGGTGCAGGTCACTTCTCCCAGACACCCCCAGTATCTTGAGGGAATCGAGCGTCTCAAGACCGTACTCACAACGGGCCAACTGAAAAACCTCGCCGCCATTCTTCCCTGCATGCTGGGGAAGACCTGGAGCACGATAAACACGCCGCTTCGCGACCTGCTGAGTAGTTGTGTTGGGCTATTGCTGGAAGACGAAGCGCCGGACACTCTCCGCGAACTCGGAGTGATGAAGACAACGGATCAGTTGAGTTCAAGAGAGGGAAACCAGATCTTCGAGACCATGATACGCTCGACAATCCCGTTACTCGCTCCTCGTATAATGGCGTCCTCGGCGAAGAACGACGTCATGAGCAACTCCGTCGCGTTTGCGGAAGCGTTGTTTCGTGTCTACATGGAAGTCACGGGGGCCGAGATGGGCGATGATTCCCTTCAGGTGATAATGCAGACACTCAGCAATGAGCCGGATCTTCTAGTGCGAGAACCGGACGCCATCGAAGAAGACTGGATACGACTCGCCACATTGCTGACGCGGGAACAAGCAGAACACTTCATCGAACTTCTGCCTCAGCTTTCCGGTGAAGGTGATCCGGAATTCATCACCGCGTTCGTCGGCATGTGCCGCACTGCGATGCTGGATGGCGAACGAGAACCGCCACACTCCGTGCAACAGAAACGAAAGTCGACCCCGACAACGGCCTCGAATCCCGTTCTCAACAGGGCTTCCCCTGTAAGGCCGGTCGACGCAACCGCTAAGCCTCCGAATCAATCGGAGGATTCCAAGACACGTACTGCCCGCTGTGACGTGTGCGGGAATCTGCGAGAAGGAACTCTTGACCAACGCGGTTTCTTCCAATCGCAAATCGCCGTAATCTGCGGCGAGAGCAAGCCGCCGAATGATCTGGTGTTCCCATTCATCGCAACCTGCGAAAAGTGTGATATCGATGTGTGTCGAGAGTGCGTCGACTGGAAGAAAGACTCGTCGCTCGCCCCACCCGATGTCGATTCGAACTCAGTCTTTGGGCAACCCTTGCGTCCCATCTGCCCCACCTGCGGCGACAATCTGCAAAATAAGACTGTCGCCGACAACGCTCGACTCATCAGCTTCCTCCAGGACTTTCAGAAACACCCCTTGGATGTGGATGTCAACGCAGCAGAACGACTGCTTGGAAAACTGCAAGAAGATGAAACAGCACTTCGGAGCATCCACAACGATCAGCTCGTTGATTTGCTGAAAGAGCAATTGACGACTATCGTCAAGCTGACACAGGAATCCGAACAGCTTCCGACGGAGACGCCAGTCGCTGCATCGACTAAACCGACGGCGACGATTGAAGATCTGATGACGCTTGAAAAGCAGGGAAAGCGAGCTCTCACGGATAAGCAATACGAAGAGGCTATCGCAACTTTTTCTGAAGGTGAACAACTCTGCGAGCGAGCCCAGGATTACTCCAATCAAACTGTGTTCATCAACCACCAAGCGGAGGCCGAACGACAGCGACTGAATTTCGGACGCGCGGCTCGCCATTTTGAACGGTCTGCGGAGCTTTGTCGGCAGCATGCGGACCATCGAGGCACTGCCCGATCGCTGGCCAATCAGGCCGTCGTGCTCGCCACGATTGAGAAAATGACCGAGTCTTTTCAGAAACTGTTGGCCGCTTTCCAAATCGCTGCAGAGTATGGCATCGAACAGGACAACGGAGAGCTATTCCCAAAATCAATTCTGGATGTGGTCCTCGGTCTGTTTCAAAAGAACCTGTCCACTGATCCCACACAAGTGAGAGGTCAACTCGATTTAGTGCAATCCATTATCGGAATTCTCCAAAACCATCAGGGGACCAAGAAAGCGCCCAGCAACGCCACACCGGGACAGGACTTGCCAGAGACCGTGGTGGAACAGGATGACAACGGAGATGCTCCAAATCAGGCTGAACAGATTTGCCCAGCGTGTGAGAAAAGTGAACCCCCGTCAATCATCAACGGCACTGCCTATTGTGCGAACTGCGGCGAGAAACTCCTCCAGACCGACCCAACAACGCTTGAGCAGCAGGCTCAACCTCCTTCACCAGTCTGCTCAGGCTGTGGGCACAGCGACCCAGTCTCCGTGATCAATGGCGTTACCTATTGTGCGAACTGCGGTGAACAACTCGATAACGGATGAGACGAAGACTTCGAATCCGGTGTCACATCTTAGGGATGACTCAGAACTGACTTCCCCGTTTCGGTCTTCGAACCGGTTTCAATGCTCCACGACTAGAACGGAAATGGAATAAATGCCGTTTTCCTCTTGGAGTGCGGCGGCTCGACACCGCTTTGGACTTGCTTTTCGGTACCGTCGCACAATAGAGTGAAAACAGTGACTTACCCGCGACTGAAAAGAAAAAGCCGTAGAAGTTGAGTCAACCTGCAGCGACCAACGGGAGCGGGTTGACACGGTCCGAACGCCATCTCGCAATGGTCCGAGGTCCTGCACCGTCAGGCAGCCTCTTGGGGAATTCCAAACTCCGTGACCAGCGGCGTTAAGATTTGGTAATAGGTCACAGCTGCCATATCCAACATCGCACTCAACTCTTCCGCCGTAAGGCCGCTCATGGGATGGCTATTTTTCCATGCCAATTGTCGACCCTGGTCATTCAAACAAATCCCACCATTGTTGAGGTTGTAATTCGTTGCCAAGAATCGGCGAAACAGGGGTGCGAGATTATCTTTCGGAAGATACCCCCAATTCACGACCAGATGCACAGTGTTCTCGATCAGCAATACGACAATCTTGACGCCACGTACCGTCACCACGGTCAAATGCGAATCCGGAGTCCCACCAGGCACAAGATTCGCATCGATGGCCGCAAGGTTCAGAAGTTCAGCAAGCTTCTCGCGATTGTCAGACATCAATGGGCTCCTCGTTGGAAATGTGAGCGAGTAAGAACCACTCGATATTATGCCCGTGGAAATACATGGTGGCAAGACCGGTGCATCCGCCACGAAGAGGATGAGCGACGGGTTCTTTGCACCACGGACAATCGAATTGTGCACAGGGCGGCAGGGCCGGAACTAAATCCAAATTACCGCTCGTAATTGGTTCAAGACCCTGCCTCGTTAGAGTCTTATACCGTTACCGGTCAAGTCTTGTGCAAAATGGCAAGAAGTTTTTCCATGCTGTTCCCACCGATATCGTTGATATTCTTTCTCGGTTTCCGCGTCTACAATATCTTTGGCCAAAAACATGCTATCCTGCTCTCTTGAAAGAAACGGGGTGCTCGCCAGTATCCGTCAAGTCTGCGAGGCTGATTCTTCGGTAACTGGACAATGCCACAAATACTGAACGTGGTTCTTACGTGGCAGGATCATACCCTAATGAAAGAAATGGCCACGAATACCGCGGTGGTATCAAAGATGGGGAAGACCTTGTGCCCACATCTCGACATGCTGCGGCTTCCAAACAGACCGTACCACGGCGGGTGTAAATGCAAGTGTTCCCGACCAGAGATAGGAATGAAAAAGTGAAAACTGCTTTCTTGTTGCTTGCCCTGACTGTATCGATTGCGTCTGCCGCCCCGGTTATCCGAGTGCAGAACGGCTCTGCTGAGCTGTTCCAGGCTGTGGTCTCCCGGCCATTGAGTGCGGCACAAGCTGCGCAATTCGCGAGCCGACGGTTGGTCGAACTCGACTCGTCGGGAAGAATCATCGCCACGGTGCCAGCCGTGATCGACACATCATCAGGCGTCCCGGAACTGGTCTGCATGCTTCCCGGGCTCACGGCGCCGGGCGCATTGCGGACACTGGCACTGAGCGACGCAGCCCCCGAACACGGAGCGACACAGAGCGACCTGGAAGTGGAAACCGACGGCGCTTTCATCACCATCCGCAACTCGTATTTCCAGCTGCAGCACCCGGTAAAAGGGCGAGGCGGCCTGCCACGGAACATCATCTTCCAGCTGTCCGGTCAAAAAGACGACAAGCTCTATCTGCTCGATCGAGTGTTTCGTCGCGACACGCGAGAACAGCTCATGGCCGGTCAAGACGAGTCGGCCACGGCGCGCGTGGTGTATTCGAGCCCGTTGCGTGTGGTCGTCGAAACACGAACGCGATTCGTGCGTCAAGCCAAGACCGGCCAAGGTAATCCCCGCGCCGTCTATCGCTTCGTATACTCTCCCTACTCTCCCATGGTCGACGTGACCGCTCGGTTCGAGAAAGACGATGATACGGTCTGGGACGAGCTGCACTTTCTACACCTGACGCGTAACGATTTCCATTACACGAACTTCATCATTGGCGAGCCGCCGAAGGTGATTCCGATGCAGACACCGGGAGTCAAGAGCACGGGTCATTCAGCTCGATCCTGGGCTCTCATGGCCACCAACAGCGACGCGGCGGGAGTTGGCAAAGGGGGCGTGACCTGTTGGGATGCATCCGATGAATTCCACTACTACGTCTGTCCGAATCGGATCAGCTGGAAAGATCGTGTGGTGACCCGCGCAAGCGCCCTCTATTTTGGCCCCGCCACCGATCCGTCCGAATACAGCCGCTGGCTGTCACCAAAGCCTTCCACACGAGTGTCTCTAATCAACAACGGGATGGTCGTGGACGTAGGTGGACCGGACGAGGCCGTGCCACAAGGCGCACATGAGTTGACAAACGACGCATTGCGGATGGTTTTTTCCGATGCCAAGCACGGCTTCGACTGCCTGGGGATCGAAAATCGACTGGCCGGAAACACGCGTTTTGTGCGTGCGCGAAAAGACGTGCCAGGGCTATGGGAGATCGAGTTCCGCAGTCCTTACAAGGCCGTCGCCGAGCGGAACACCGGAGAAGCATATGAAGTCGTCTTGCTGGACAATCATGCCGAGGGCAAATTGGCGGCCGCGCTGCACGCTCGAACGCTCACACTCCAATGGAAACACTTGGACCTCGGTGACGAAAAGGATGTGGTCGATGTAACCGCCACGATCCTCCTGCCAAACGGTGGCGCACCGAGCGAATGGCGCATCGACGTAGCCAACCGCAGTACCCGATACGGGGTCTACGAAACTCGGTTCCCCTATTTGCCATCAGTGAATCGTCGCGGACTCGGTACCACACTGGTGCCGGGCGGCAACTGGGGTGGCGAATTACGGGACGCCAAGGGACGCTGGAACCTGGCCTATCCTTCCACGCGATGTCCGGTCCAGTGCATGGGGTTCATGCACAATCACGCCGGGTTATACTTCGCATCACACGATCCGGGTGCGCGTACCAAGACGTTGCAAATCAGCGATGAGCAAGATGCAACCATCTCCGTATTGGCCGAAAACGCAACGATTCCCGGAAACAGTCAGAAGAGTGAGTTTCCGTTTGTCATCGCGGCAGACACGGGCGACTGGTGGGGGGCGGCGCGTCTCTACCGCGCCTGGGCCACACAGCAGTCGTGGTGCCGGAAAGGATGGATCCGCGACCGCAATGACATCCCCGAGCGACTCAAGGATTTGGGTTTCTGGTGGATCGAAAGTGGAGCTCCAGACCGTGTCGGCCCACTGTTGTTAACGGCGGAGAAGCGGTGCGGTGATCTCAACATCGGGACGCACTGGTATAACTGGCACAAGATCCCCTTCGACAACAGTTACCCTGAGTACTTTCCAACTAAACCTCGATTTGCAGAAGTCACACGACAACTGACCGCACGTAATCAGATCGTCATGCCATACATCAACGGCCGGCTCTGGGACAGCGCCATCGAGAGTTTTAAGAAAACGGGACTCGCGGGCAGCTGCAAGCAACCGTCCGGCGAGAACTACATCGAGGTCTATGGTTCCGGACGCAAATTGTCACCGATGTGCCCAACAACCAAGATCTGGCAAGACAAGATGGCGGAAGTATCCCACCGACTCATCCATGAATATGGTGTCAACGGGATCTACTACGATCAAATCGGCGCGGCAAGACCCAAGCCCTGTTACGATCCAAGTCATGGACATCCGCTTGGAGGCGGGCGGCATTGGGTGGATGGCTACCGCAAGATGCTCGCCCCTATCAAGGTCGAAGCCGCCAGGGCCGGCTGCGTGATGACCACCGAAAACACAGCCGAACCTTACATGGATAACATCGACGCTTATCTGGCCTGGATTCCGCGCTACGATACCGACGTGCCGTTGCTGCCGGCCGTCTATTCGGGCTACACGATCTACTTCACCAGCCCCCAGGCGCCCCAGGACGACTTGGACGCCTATGCACAAGCCCAAGGCCGCGATTTTCTGTGGGGGTGCCAGCTCGGTTGGAACGCTACCTGGATGCTGGAAGACCAGCACCGCGAGAAACTCGATTTCATGCTTAAGGCAAGCCGTCTGCGCGTGGCTGCCAGAAAGTACATGCTTCTCGGACAACTGCTCGACGAAGTTCGGCCCGCGGAACTCGTGCCGCCGATGACGACCATTTGGAATCGCCGCACGCCCCACGTCGCGACACTCCCCTCGGTTATGGGCACGATCTGGCGATCGGTCGACGGCCAGCTGGCCGTGGCCATGGTCAACACGTGCGGCACACCTCGCACGTTTGTGTACACTGTAACACCGAAGGACCTGCTTCCGAGTTCCGAGAAGACTGCCGACACCTGGCTGGTCGAACGCCTGACCGAGCACGGCACCATGCCGACCGACTTCGTGTTGGGCCGATCCATTTGCCGACACGAGACGCTTGCCCCACATGAAATCCGAGTACTGACGATTCAGCCCGGCACGACCGCCACGCTGGCAGATTCCGTGGAACGGGCCAAGGCTTCGTCGGATGACCCGATTCTGAAACGGACCGCAGCGGAGTTTCTTTTCGACCGGGCGCTAGCCGATCGTGGTATTCGTCTTGACGTGCCATCTGTGAACCAGGTGTTAGTGCGGGGAGAACCCCTGGACCTGACATTCCAAGTCACAACCACGCGCGAGCCCGCCGAGTTCGAGCTAGACTGTCGAGGGAGCACGACACGCGCAAGCGTACCGGCGGGCAGCAGCCGCTCTGTTGTCCGTCAGCTCTGGATCGAGGAGGACGGAGATGGAGAAGCCGAAATCACCGCCACGGTACGTCTTCCAGAAGCGAATGTCCAGCGGCAGTATGTTGTGCACGTTCGCTTCGTTCCAACCGTATCGGTTCAGGTAAGCATGCCTTCGGAAGCGTACGGCGGACAGAGTTTCCTGTTGCCCGTGGTTGTGCGGAACAACAGCCGTGCCATGCGCCAAGGGAGGATTATACTGCAGGTCCCCAATACGTGGTCGATTCGCCCGGCTGCTGATTTCACTGTTGCTCAACTGGCGCCCGGCGCGATGCGTTCCTATCTGCTGACCTGCCGCACGCCTCGGACGAAGGCGGACAATCGAGTCACTTTTTCCGCGTTCTTCGCTGAGCGAAGCGCTCCCGTCAGTATGCTGATACGAAAATCACGCCCCGACGGCAAGGAAGACTGACCCGTGAGGTTCTGGTGGCCGATATCGTTCCGCTTTCCAACTCCCATCATCCCAATACCTATGCCACCGAATCTTCACAACGTAAGCAACTCAAACGGAGAAACAGATGTTGAACACATGTTGGCCGGTTTGGCTTGCGACTGTTGTCTGTGCGATGTTCAGCCCAACACAAAGGACGTGCAAGGCTCAACCGGCTGTGCACCTGCCGCAAGACGTCAACGCGGTCTGGGACATGAGTAAGGCGTATCGTGAGACGACGCCCACGCGCGAGCGTATCTCGATAAACGGGCTGTGGCGCTGGCAGCCCGCCGGCGATCGGACGGACAAAGTGCCCACCAATAGATGGGGCTATTTCAAAGTTCCGGGCTCCTGGCCGGGGATCTCCAATTACATGCAAAAGGACTGTCAGACGGTCTACGCACATCCGAATTGGCGAGACGAGAATCTGGCCCGCATCACGGCCGCCTGGTACCAGCGAGAGATAACCGTTCCCGACCAGTGGTCCGGACATCGCATCACGGTCCGCGCGGAGTATCTGAATTCCTACGCCGCAGTCTACGTGGATGGCAAGAGGGCCGGCGAGATGCGGTTTCCACGGGGCGAGGTCGATCTGACATCGGCATGCCGGCCCGGGGAAAAGCACCTTCTGAGCCTCCTCGTCGTGGCGATGCCGCTCCAAGGCGTCATGCTCTCGTACAACGATACAAACTCGGCACGCAACGTGAAAGGGACCGTGGCACGGCGCGGACTGTGCGGCGACGTTTGCCTGGTCGCCACGCCAGCCGCCGATGCCATGTATCGAAACAACCGCCCGCTGCTGGCGTACCTTGCCGGCAAGCCGACCCGCTTTACCAGCAAGGATCACAACTTCCTTCCGGACGAGACGGTCGAGAAACAGATCATCGTGATCAACAACTCGCGCGAGTCCGTGACAGCCCAGTGCGTCTGGTCGTTCGGTCTGCCCCGGGCGGCGACGGGCAGCAAGCAAGTGACCGTGGCCCCCGGCGAGCAAGAACACGTCCTTCTCCGTTTCGAGTTGCCGGCCGACCTGGCCCCGGGCGCCTATGCACTGAGGGCAACCATCAAGTTCAACACGAGCGAAACTCAACGGAACCGGTTCGTTATCCATGTCCGGCCGCCATCGGCTGCCGATCGTCACCGAAACGTCCAAATTAGTGCCAATTCGGCTGCCAAGATTGCGTTATTCGATCCGAAGGGCGAAACTCGCAAGCTGCTGGCCGCGATGGGCGCTAGCTGCCAATCGGTCGAGGCCGGCGCGGACCTGTCCCAGTACGACCTGCTGATCATCGGCAAAGCGGCTCTAACACCGGAAGGACCGGCGCCCGACATGACCCGCGTCCGCGACGGCCTGAAAGTGATCGTCTTCGAGCAGACTTCCGAGGCGTTGGAAAAACGGTTGGGTTTTCGCGTATAGGAGTACGGCTTACGAAACGTCTTCCGGCGAGTGCCCGACCATCCGTATTTGGCCGGACTCGACGACCAGCACCTGCGCGACTGGCGAGGCGAGTCGACGATCCTGCCGCCACGTCTGGACTACCTGCCAAGCAACAAGTACGGCGGCGCCGTGATCCGGTGGTGTGGTCTGGAAGTCCCGCGGTTGTGGCGTTGCGGCAACCGAGGCAACGTGGCGTCCGTACTGATCGAGAAGCCGGCCATCGGCGACTTCTTCCCGATCATCGACGGCGGCTTCAGCCTTCAATACAGCCCGCTGTTGGAGTATCGCGAGGGGAAGGGGATGGTCCTGTTCTGCCTGATCGACGTGACCGGACGCACCGAAGAAGACCCGGCGGCAACGCGACTGGTGCGCAACATTCTGTCCTATGTGTCCGAGACGTCCTATCCCGTTCGTTCCACTCGGAAGGCGCTCTACGTTGGCGATCCCGACGGCAAACGCCACCTCCAGCGCGCAGGCATCTCGACAGGTTCCTACGAGGGCGCGGAGCTACGGGACCAGGTGCTCATCGTAGGGCACGGTGGCGGGAGAGCGTTGGCAAAGCACGCGCCGGCCGTTGCACGGTGGCTCAGGGCGGGCGGACACCTGCTTGCCCTTCAGCTCGATGGGGACGAGGCAAACTCGTTCCTCCCGGCGCCGATCCGCACGACAAAGGGGGAACACATCGCTGCGTACTTCAAGCCGTCTGGCGTCGACTCCCCGTTTGCTGGAGTCGGACCGGCGGATGTCCACAACCGCGACCCGCGCGCGCTACCGCTCGTTTCGCACGGTGCCAAACTCGTCGCCGATGGCGTGATGGCTGAGGCGGAAAGTGCGAATGTCATCTTCTGCCAGCTTGTGCCATACCGTTTCGTCAAGTCGCCCGGGGACGTACCCGGGCTAGCCGTGAACGACGAAGATGCCGTGGAGGGTAAACAGAGCGTCCTGTTGACCCTGGGCACGGTGCCACAGGGTCAGTTCGGACAGCAAGTCACGGCCGGTCAGGTCGGCAAAACGTACACCTGCAGCGCTTTGGTCAAGCCACTCGGCGATCCGGTCACGGTACGCCTTGAAGTGGAACGCGCGGGAAGTCCGTGGGACCGTGCGGTACGCGGCAAAGACATCGAACTGCCTGCCGACCAGTGGACGGATCTGCATGTCACCTTCAAGGTCGACAAGCCTTACCCTGAGGGCTGGTCCACCTACATCCATTGCAGCCAACCGGAAGCTCGGCTGCGCGTCGATTGGTTCCGGCTTTTTGAAGGGGACTACGTCCCGCGGAGCGCCGGCAGCGCGGCTGATCCCGAGCGAAAGAACTTGTTCGCCAATCCGAGCTTCGAGGAGGGCACCGAGCCATGGTTCTTCAGATGGCCAACGGAGCAGCAGAACCTGAGGAAAACGTTCCGCAGGTCTTCATTCCTCGTGACACGCCTGTTGGCCAACATGGGCGTCCGCGGCCAGACCCCGCTCCTTTCGCGTCTTGCCACTCCCATTGCCGAAGCAACCGGCCAGTCGATCCTCAAGAACGGCGATTTCAGTGTGGACGCGGACGACAACGGAGTCCCCGATCACTGGACGATTCGTCCCAAAGACGCCTTCGTGCGCGAAACAACGGACACCGGTCGATGGAGCATTCGGGTTATCTGCAAAGGACCCGACGAGAAGGGAAAGAGTGGCAGCGTCAGCCTGGCACAACCCGACGTTGCCGTGAGAAAAGACCAATGGTATCGCATCTCGTTCCGCGCAAAAGCGGAGGGTCTCGAAGGGGCTCGCATGACCCTGGCGATCCAGGACACTTCCGTCTGGCGGTCTCTTGTCGAATACCAACGTTTTTCCCCGAATGAACAGTGGAAGCAGTTCACATTCCTGGTCAAGTCCAAGGACACGGCAGAGACCAAGACTCGTTTCCAGATTTGGCATGACAATCCCAGTACCGTATGGTTTTCCGACATGTGCATCGTGCCGTGCGATCCGCCTTCACGGGGAAGATGGTCCAGCGGGTTGTACCTTGACAAACCGCAAGAGTGGGATGATCCCTATCGCTTCTTCCGCTGGTAGGTCGGGGATCACGACTTCCATACTTGTGCCGTTGCACGACACGTAGGTGGAACTGACCTTGGTTGTGCCGGTTGCCCCGTTGTAGCTGACGTTCGACAGGACTTCCTTGGCATGGCATCTCCGATAGCCACAGCGCCGGCCGAAGTCCGTATTGATTGCACCAGTCAGTATACTGGCGTAGATGTTTACGATTGTTGGTGAGGGCTCGAGAAGTAATCGCTTGTGGGACTTCTGCACAAGGACGGTATCGGGGCAACGTCCGCTATCCGCGCCGTTCGTATTCGTCGTCAACGCGACGGATGTCGGTCTTCGTTCTGAAGATCGGTTTGCGAAAGCAGAAGCACCCAATCGCCTGACGAAGGTGCGTTAAACGAGCAATGGACACCGCCGGCCGCTTCTCCCTTCGTCCACACGCCGGACGTGGGGTTGAACCATTTGACGGAAAACGGGTGGTCAGGCAGTTGCAAAGTGACGGTGGGTGCGTGCCCCGAGGGCGCGTCGGTGCCAGGATCCGCACCATCAGGATTCGCTAGATAAACGAGATAAACACCATTGCCCTGTATGCATTTGCACTTGGTACTGTCCCCACCAGCGGTCTCGTCAGCGGGCTGCATTCCAACAAGCGTCAGGCCGGCATCCGTAAAGAACTTGTGAATGTAAACGAAATCATCGCCACCTCGTTTGAGCCAACCATGGCGAACCGCGTCGTAGTACCCATGGAGACCGCGGCCCTCCGAGTTCTTCACCTGGCTCTTTCTCGTGGGAATGTACTCGAGCGGTTCGTAGGTTCGCAGCCCTCCGTACGTCGCCGACCCTCCCGAGAACAGACTGGACCACATCAACCGGCGAAAAAAGTATCGTGGGTTCCGAGGCGCGCGGTACTGTTCGTAACGATCCGCATCCAACACGATAGGATCATCACCCAACTTGCGATATTTCAATATCAACTCTCCCGACACTTGATCAAGGTCTTCCAGCGTGATGATGTCCGACCATGATGCGTCGACGAACGAGTAGCCCGTGAATCGCGACTGATGATTGGTGAACAGTGTTCCCCAGGGCTCTCGTGTGGCCATCTCTTTGCCGAGTCCGTCAATCGTCTCACCACGAATTCTCCGACCTGTCAGCGGCTTGTTCTTACTCACGATTTCGCGGTCGTTCGAAAGACACCACAGGATATTGGGATAGGCCGAGAATCGGGCCTGTGCATATCGGACCATCAGACGCGACATGCGGTCGCCAGCCGCGTACCGTTTCAACTCCTCTGTATCTTCTCCGAACAAAATCAGTTGCAGCATGACATGAGGATGCCGCCGGAGAGCATAGGCGATTCGACGATCAATCTCCTGCCAATAGCCTAGATTGAGGTCGCTGCGGTCGGGGTTGAACAACGCCTCCACGTTGTGACGAGACTGACAAAACCAAGTGCGGATTTTTGTGGCTCCCATCCGGCCTGCCTGGTCGATGTACTCTCGCCAGTGCTCTTCATCTCGAACAACGTAGCGGTACCCGGTGTCACCAATGTGGAGGAACCACTTTCCGTTGTCGTAGACAAGTTGCCGCGAATCGTCAGGATGTTTACTGAGCTTTCCAGGCAACGACGACTGGACGACCTGAAAGGTCCCACGCTGTCCGTCGAGTCCTTCGACGCTGGACGACGTGCTCCACTTCCATACCCCCAAAGTGTCGCAATAGGCGCGGACTCGAAACATCTGATCGCCGTCATAGAAACCGTCCGTAGTAACATGGGAACCATCTGGGCGAACGAATGTTACGTGGAAATAGGTATCGAAGTACGGATCCTCGACCTTTGCGCCGGCACGGAACTGAAGCTCAAGGACGCCGCGATGCGGTGCTGTCTGCTCGTTATCGGCGCCGGTGGCCACGCTGCTAAGAAAAGCAGCCAGTGTGAGCCACAAGATGTTCCGAATCATCGACACAGAGGGGAAAAACCGACCAACGGAAAGGTTCACCAAGTAGGATTGGGGATCGCGCATGGGAGATGGCATTCGGTTAAAATAGGTAGGCGAGTGGACCCAACCATTTCCCTGAACCGTAAATGGTTGCTGAGAATCCAACTCGGAATGAGTACAGGCAGCGTGATAGCCGGGATTGCTCGTGGATAAGACGGCACCCGTGTCTCGGGACACTTTAGAGGGATTTCGCCGCGAATGCGATAAGGTCTTTGCAAAGTGTGCCCATTTTGTGATTAGACCGCCCTTTGCGGCCGACACTACGAACGATTTGGTTGTGGCCGCAGGTCGCGTTAAGAGGCGCAAGACCGATATGCAAATCCCTCTTTCAATACATGCAAATAATTCACTTGAATCATAATCCGGAATCCCGATAATGCAACAGGCGGACGGGTTGGCGAACAATCACGGCACTCGGCCGGAACTTCACCCGAACGAACCAGACCCCGCAGGCAGAATGGAAAAAACGATGCCAGACACACCAGACGATTTCCGTCAAGTGATTTGTGAGCGATTTGCCAAGGTGGCCGTCGCGCCGGATCGGAAAGGAAAATTACCGGAAGGGCCCCAGCGCGCAAAGTCGCTTGGATACGAACCGGATGAGATTGATGCCTTACCGCTTTCGGTAACCGAATCCTTCTGTGGAGTGGGTAACCCGCTCGGGTTAGGTGAACTGCGGCCGGGTGAAACGATCCTGGACCTTGGCAGCGGAGCCGGCATGGACAGCATTCTCGCCGCTCGGCGGACGGGGCCAGCGGGTCAGGTCATCGGCGTTGACATGACACCCGAGATGATCGCCAAGGCGAAACGTAACGTGGAGGCTGTCGGGCTGACGAATGTGGAGTTCCGGCAGGGCACGCTCGAGGCACTACCGCTCGATGGCAACAGCTTCGACGTGGCCATCTCGAATGGCGTCTTGAATCTGTGCCGACACAAGCCACAGGCGTTAGCCGAAGTGGTTCGCGTGCTCCGTCCGGGCGGTCGCCTGCAGATGGCTGACATTCTTCTGCACGACGATGTAACCTGCGAAGAGGTGGCAAAAAAAGGCGCGTGGTCCCACTGAATTGCCGGCGCGATTTGGGAGCGGTCGCTCCTACAGATGCTGGCTGATGTCGGGTTTGTTGACGCAAAGTTCCACGGCTGGACGGGACATCGCACGTCGGGATCGACCGAAGGTGCTCTCGTGACGGCCCAAAAGCCATTTCCGCTCGATTTCTATTGCTCCGTTGGCTGAGAATTCGCAAACACCTCGTAATCCATTAGCATCCTGTAACTGGCGAAAGCGTCACGCGATTCCAACGCGGTTTGTAACTTCCGTAGTTTGTTTTGCGGTCGGTGATTCGGAATGGAAGATCGGTCGACCAGAGCCTGGGCACGGCGGAAGATGTTCTGTGCGATTGCTTCCGAGAACGCAAACTCGCAACGCACCTCTCCTAGCCGGACGGACGAGAGGACGAACGTGCGGATATCATTCGGCAACAGCGTCACGGCGTACCGGCCGTCGCCGGAAGTTTTGAGCGACTCTTCATAAACGAGATCCTCGATGCCGGATTCGGGGGCAACGATTTTGCCGGTCGAACGGTACGGCGAGTTATTGACAAGACGCAGGAGCATTACACCCTCGGGGCGCGCGGCTGTCTGGGCCAACACACCGCGGACTTGATCGGCGGGCAACGGCCGGAACACGGCGTCGGGCGTCACGTAGAACTGGCGGGCAAATCGCCGGAGTTGGGCACCCGCGCCCGTTTCCATGTTGCAGTCCATCCATTGCGTAAAGATGATCCGCGGTGTGGTGTGAGCCAATACGTTGACGAAGTCCGTCATGGCGTCATCTTCGATTCCCCGCGCCACAAATACACCTCGGCTGGTCCCCGTCCAAGGCCACGACTTTGCTGCCTTCGCCGGACAGTCCACTTCGTCCAGCGCCGTGTTGATGAAAAGGCTACCGAGCCGCCGCACGGCCGAAAGTGTGCCGGAATTGTTGTTCCACACGTAGTGGTCTACCAAGTGCTCGGCGGCCGTCCGACCTTTGAATCCCACGGTGACCAGCGGAGCGACCAGCCGGATGTTGGGATCCGCCTCGTACAAAACAATGGGCAAACCACTTTGAAGCAGGAAATCCTCCATACCGGCCAAACACTTTCTGCGATTGGCAACCGGGTCGCGAAGCCACGGCATCTGGTCGATCTGCTGGTGCTTGAAGGTGGGATAGACACATAACTGCCAAGGATTCGGACCGGAGCGCAACCGCCGGCTCATGCCCTGGAGAAACTCGCGCAGCTTGGCTTCTCGCCAGGCGAGCCATCGGTCGCGGTACTTTGTTGTCAGTAGCTCGTAGCGCTGGGCAAACCTCGAGGGAGCGACCGCATCGACTGCAATCCGGATGCCCGTCTCCTTCTCGAACAGCCCCACGGTCAGGTCGCTGTATCCGATTTCGATGGGCAACAGGTCCCAAAACCCGCGCATCCCGAAACTCGGAGCATACCAGTTGCCCACGACCATATTCATACCGACAACCGCCTTGCACTCGTCGTAGCGGCCGTAGATCTCCTGGACCAAGTCCATAAAATATTTTTCCACAGTCGGATGCAGAAAATTGACGCCCGCGTCGTTCATGCACGCCAGTTGCCTGCCGTAGCGATCCACGTGCTGCATCGTCGGCTGGCCCCGCCACATTCGCCGGTCGCTGACCGTATCGACATTGGCAATCATCATCGCCTGGTTGCACATGTACTCGAAGCCCACCAGGCAGCGGATACCGTTGTGCCCGTACATTTTGAAGCCCAGGTAAGCGGCATCGAAATCCTGACTGGCCGCTCCGGGAGAATTGCGAAGCGACGGGAACTCGGCATTCTGGTACATGAATAGTCCTTCGACGGTCATATTCCTGCCCTGAAATCGCAGCAGGCGAATCTTGCGCTCAAACATACGGTACCAGTGGTACCACGCATCACGGTGGCCATTGAGCTGGAGGGTGCGGTCGTTTTCCATTGGGTTTTCGCATGCGAGCGACCGAGTCATAACCGACAACCGCTCGTTGTGCGTACCGAGCATTCGAGCCGTTTCGGGCACATCCAACGCGGGCAGGCCACCGCGAATCCGATAGATGTTAACGGCACAGGCCGCCGCGCGACCGTCGCGGCGGCCGTTCATCACGACCACGGCTGCCGTCCGACTGCTTGGGTGATAGACGTAGCGAATTTTGCGAGCGCGATGCGTCAGCGGAAATCGCCCGCCGGTCAACGCAGCACCCGTCGCGGAAAACATCGCCTTTCGCTGTGAATTGTTGCGGTAGCGGACCGGGTGCAACTCGAGTACGCCAGAGTAGATGTACCGCTGTTGATCGTCGGGCACGATCACTTCGACAAGATACGGTTCGCCCCGATCTTCCAACGCCACTGCATAAGCAAAATAGTCGAACACGTCGGGACCGGTCTCGCGGTAGGCCACCTTGTCGGCCCGAACCACACGTCCCTTGTTCAACGTGGGTTTGTGATTCATGCCGGCGTGGTCGAGAAACACCTTCGGGTCGGCCACCTGTTTCACACAGTCGATGTGCCGAACCAGTTCGAGTCGTTTGTCGAAATCTTCTTCGAACGAAGCTAGCGGCACAACATCCTGCTCGATTGGCCCGACGATCAGCATCTCTTCGCGCCGAGTCTCCACGACGTCATCGGTCTTGTCGAGCAGTTGCCACATCAGTCGGTACGGGCCGACTTCGCGCGTGCGCAGTGTCACTCGGTAAGTCACGAAGTCGCGGTCTTTGCCGGTCACTACCGGCCGAGCCACTTCGGTCCGCTCGCTCGTTCCCGCCTTGAAGACCTCGACTATCGGCCGGTACTTATCCTTCACGCCTATCGGCAGTCGCACCTGAAACTTCGGCACTTCACCGAAATCGAACACTGGATAGTTACGGCCTGCGGTCGCAACATCCAAGAGGCCCATATGCTTCGGATTCATGCCCGTGCTAACGCGAGTCCTCACGCGGTCCATGCGATTAAAATAAGCCGTAAGCTTAGGACGCTTCCACTGGCTGTCATCATAGTCCAACAACGTCCAGCCAAGTTCGGCCGACAAGCTGCATCGCCAGTCCCGATCGCCGAGAATCCGGGTGACGGTTCCATCGCGCCCGATGGCCGACGCCTCAAACCGCCAACTGGCGACGTCACTCCACGGCGCCCAACTCAGGAACTCGCATCGGTACGCAATGATATTCTCGCCTTCCTTCAAGTATGGCTGCAAATCGACCGTCTTCTGCAGTGCCGTGCTCGTGGCATAGAAACGTGTCCCCACATCGATCTTGTGATTGTTTACATACAAGTCGTACACCGGCATTACCTGAAACGTCGCATGAGCCAGGACGGGATTGGCCGGCAAGGAAAAACGCTTCCGGAAATAGGCGTTGGCCGAAGACGGAGCGATCTTCAGAGACTCAACCCGCACCGTAGCGTCAGGTGTCATACAATCGAAACGGAACCCCACGATCCGACGCCGTTGCCACAGATTGCGCACGAAACCCAAGTCGATCTCGAACACAACACGGCCGGTTCCGGGAATCGAAAGCTTTTTGCGCGTTCGGCGCAGACTTCCTTTGCGCGCTGAGTGCAGTCCAGAGAACCACTCGGTCGGGCGATCTTGCTCCAACACCATGCGCAGCCGGTAACGGTCTTTCAGATTCGGTCCCCAACATGCGCCGAACCGGTTCGAAGGTCGGCTTCGATCGTCACCGATCCCTCCGAAACCGAAATAGAACGGTTTCCTGCCAACCCGAAAAACCATCCGACCGTTTTCGATCCGGTACGTTCCGCCGCCGTGATACCCGTTTTCCTTGACAAAATCAGTTGTTTGGAATTCACAAGGCTTTCCGTATTCGAAGGCAAAGAAATCTTTACCGGACCAGATGCGATTCTCGTCACGTGCCCGCGCGGGATAAGACATCACCTGGCTGCGCCACGTTTGTTCGTCGAGCGGGAACACGCCAATACCATCGATGCCCTGCAGACCAGCCGTTTCCATCGTCGTTTGGCCGTATCCACTCGACGACAAAAAGACGGTCAGCACGACGACAACACGAGAGATGCCATGGATGGATCCGAGCCGTACGATTGTGTTGCCGAAGTCCTTCATTTCATTTCTTCCCTTTAGTCATTTCGCTTTCATTTCATTCCCCCAGCCCGTACGATAGCGTAATTTGATGAAGATGGCGACAGTTACTGATTGGCGAATCCTTATGTGGTGTGGCACCACCTTTTCCGGGTAGAATCAGTTTTGTCGGCTAAGAACATGCTTCTTATCCTTTACCATGGCCGTTGGCATCATTACTGAAACTGTCGAATGGCTGAAAAACACAGATACCGCAAAGAGTTGCCGATCCCAATTCTGAACCATCCTCTAGATGCGCCTTCCGCATTTCGTGCGGAAGATCTCGTGGAGAGTGTCCGGGTTTCTCGAGACCGGGTCCGCGGGGATATCCCTGATATCTGCATCCTGGAATTCGACGGTGATCTGACAGATAAATTGCAGGCGCGGGGCGAACTCACGCAATGCGATGCATGGCCATGTTTCCACACGACCATGCGACTTTGGGAGTCGGATGGTGTTTCCTGCGGAATGATCGCCCGCACGATTGGCGGTCCTTACACGGTGTTGATCGCCGAGCAGTTGGCGGTCTGCGGCGCGAAAATCATTGTCGGCCTGGCTTCCGCGGGGCGGCTGAATTCAGGAATCCCCCTCCCAGCGATTGTTCTGGCTGATGAGGCGATCCGGGATGAAGGCACCTCGTACCACTACCTTCCGCCAAACCATACAGTGAAAGGAACTCAGGGGGTGCTGCCTGTCCTGGAGCAGCACTTGCGCGAAGTCGGATTGCCATTGCGC
>JAJSAJ010000164.1 GCA_024274855.1 Planctomycetota bacterium
ATTTGTCATTTATCAGTGGAAAGAGTATGACCCCGCAGCGCTGCCTCTCTCAATGATAAATGAGTAATGTCAAATGACTAATGATAAATCGGGGAACGCTCCGGTGCTAACGCGGTGGCAGACGAAAACCCCGTGAACGACTACGGTCGATGTGGCTGGTTCAAGGTCCTACCTCGCTCGATTCGAAGGAGTATTTTCCATGCGTCGCTATCTGGCCTTGTTATCGATTCTGTTGTTGCCTATCGGGGCTTATGCTGATCCGGGCAAGACGTCTTTCACCGCACCCGAACCACCCGGCCCGTACTGCCCCACTACCGCAGAGCAACTGAAGGAAGTGACCAGCTACCGAGCGAACCAGCCAATCGTAGGGACACATTTCTTCTATTGGTATGACATCGGATCGAAAGCACACTTCGTCGATTACGACGGTACAGACGCGCTGACCGATCATCCGGCTGACAGTAAAGGGTATTCGTACAAGTCGATCGCCTGGTGGAAACGCGAATTGCTTGATGTGATGGCGGCGAAGATCGATTTCATTCTTCCAGTATATTGGGGCTGTCCAGGCGCCTACGATTCCTGGAGTTTCGCCGGGTTACCACCATTAGTGAAGGCCTGGGAAGAGTTAGTGCAAGAAGGCAAACAGCCGCCCCGAGTGGGGCTATTCTACGATACGAGCACCTTACGGCACAATCAGCGACGATGGCACGTCGATCTCTCGACCGACGCGGGCAAACAATGGTTCTATACGACCATTCGCGACTTCTTTTCGTTGATCCCGCCGAAGATGTGGGCGGCCATCGAGGGCCGCCCGATTGTCGTGCTGTACGGACCCGGTTTTGCCGCGAAGCAGGATCCGGCACTCTTTCCGCTGGTGCGCAAAAACTTCCAGCGAGATTTTGCAACAGACATATTTCTTGTCAAGAACGTCGGTTGGCAAGGCGATGCCGACCGCATCTGCTCGTGGGGTGGCGCGCTTGGACTGAAAGCATACAGCGTGACATCGCTCGGCCCGGGTTACGATCACAGTGCGGTGCCCAATCGCAAGCCGTTGGTTGTCGATCGCGAGGGCGGGGCATTCTACGAGCAACAGTGGAAGCAATTTCTCGCGTATACATTGAAGCGCCGCGCGAAAATCGCACTTGTCGAGACGTGGAACGAACTGCACGAAGGCACCGATGTGTGCGATAGCAAGGAATTCGGGCGTCAGTACATTCAGCTGACGGCAAAATACGCGAACATGTTTCACGATAATGTCGTTTTGCCCAGGACAGGTCCTTTCGCCAACGCAAGGCAAGTTGAGTGGAACGGCGGCCGCAGCGATGAGACACTCGGTATCTCCATGAAAACAGACGGCGACGGACTGACTCTGCCTTGCACGATCGAAGGGGCCAAGTGTCGGCGCACGAAGCAGAGCGAGCATGGCGGCAAACACGTCTATTTCGATTTGGACGACCGATTCATGTTCGACGAAGAAGCGGCGACACTGGTCGTCGAGATCGAATATTTCGATCGCGGGTTCAGTGCGTTCGTGTTTCAGTATGACAGCGTCGACCCCAAGGCGTCCTCGCACGAGGGCGCCTTCACCCCTCTGCGTCAAACGGTGACTTGCGGTGATACGGGCAGGTGGAAGACGGCAAAGCTGATCGTCCGCGGTGGCCGGTTTGCAAATCGATGCAATGGTGCCGATTTTCGCTTGGCCGTGACGGGCGGCGACATGGCGATCCGGCGAGTCACGGCGATACGTGAATAAAAACCCACCGGACGCTCCGACAGTTCGGAAACCCTTCCGAAAACGGGGTGCACCGTTGACACACCTGCTAACCGGGTCCATATTCATGAATGGGTTGCTCGGTCCTTTCCTGTGTTTTTCAAGGAGTCACTGCAATGTGTAAGTGGTATTGGTTGCCGATAATGGCTGTGGGAATCACCTGGATGGCACAAGCGGCGCGGGCAGACGACAGGAAATCACCCGTCGGGCCGGAACGCATCGAAGC
>JAJSAJ010000165.1 GCA_024274855.1 Planctomycetota bacterium
CTGTCGCACTCGTCCGCCTACAGACCCCCATGGGCTTGTCCCATGGGTGAATCAGGCTCGCAGCTAAGGCTGTCGCACTCGTCCACCTACAGACCCCCATGGGCTTGTCCCATGGGTGAATCAGGCTCGCAGCTAAGGCCGTCGCACTCGTCCGCCTACAGACCCCCATGGGCTTGTCCCATGGGTGAATCAGGCTCGCAGCTAAGGAGGATCGCCGCACGAACGCCCCCTGTAAACGCGACAACAATTGATCCGCCGGTCCTAACCGGTCGCCACGGTCATTCGGCTGCCGGCGGAATAGTCTCTCCTCGAACAAGATCGTCGAAGGTCTGGCGAGATCGGATCAAATAAGGCGTCCCATCGCGAACAAGTACCTCGGCGGCCATGGTCCGTGAGTTATAGTTGGAGGACATCACAAAACCGTACGCACCAGCACACTCGATAGCCAGATAATCACCGACCACAGCGGCAGGCAGACGCCGTTTTGCCACAAATCCGCCTTCTTCTTGGGTGAAAATATCGCCCGATTCACATAGCGGCCCGCCGACAATCACATCATACTCAGGCCGCCGCGCATTCCCATCGGATGGAACGACCGACATCGGATGATAGGCTCCGTAGAGAATCGGCCGTGCCAAATTATTAAATCCCGCATCAACCAGGTAGAACAAATTGCTTCCCATCCGCTTTACTGCTCGAATTTCAGCCAACAAGAACCCGCTTTCAGCGACTAGAAAGCGCCCCGGCTCAATTTCAACGTGAATGGCATGTCCACAATGATCTTCAAGACGTTTACGAACGGCATCCCAGAGTTGAAAGTAACGGCCGAGATCAACAGATGAATCATCCGGCTTATACGGAACCGGCAGGCCACCACCAGCACTGATCGATGTCACGGTACGCCCGGCCTGCAAGACAACTTTTTCCATCGCGCCGCACACTTGTGCCAAGTGCTCCAGGTCCGTACCCGAACCGATATGCATATGCAGACCGCTCACGCCTAGCCCATATCTATCTGCGCGCTGCAAGCATTCATCAAGCTGCTCGTACCAAATCCCATGCTTTGACTGCTGCCCACCCGTGTTCGTTTTTTGACTATGACCGTGCCCAAACCCCGGATTGATACGGAATGTAATGTTCCTTCCAGGTGCCACTTGCCCTAACTGGTCGATCATGTCGGGTGACCCGACATTGACATGCACATTCTGCTGAATAACCAAGTCCAGCGCATCCCGATCAAAGATGTCCGCTGTGTATGTAATTGGCGGCGGATCACCGCCTGTCTTGTAACCGGCCGCCAAAGCGCGGCGCACCTCGCCACCACTAACCGCGTCAACCAATACGCCCTGACGACGCATCAAATCCAAGATCGCCAGATTCGAACATGCCTTCTGGGCATACCGAATCACATCGAAACGCCCCAAGTCGGTGATTCGGTCCACAATCGTCGACTCGTCAATGACGTACGTTGGTGTGCCAAACCGCTCGACCAACTTCAAAACGGATGTTCCAGCAATCTCAGTCCGAATTCGTGAACTCGATGTTGCATGATCAGACATGGAGGCAATCCAATGATTCGTTTCCATTCGCCAGCAGTTCAGCACACCCAACAGGCAATTCGAAGCCGCTTGCACGAAGACACATGTAAGCCATGCAGAATATCCGACATATGATTTTCCAGGAAGCTGGAAGGCCAAGAAAGGTCCATGTCCATCATTCTGGAACGGCTTGTCCTATCGCAATCTCGTCATGCCAACTGCAAGTGGGGTCGACACACACCATCACGGGCCAGTCAGCAGGCCGCTTCAGATCATATTTCGCCAGCAAGGCGGGCATGAGGTCACCAATTGGCAATAATTCCGCTGCACGCACGGAATCCCTATCTGAATATGGACTATATGGCGAGGGCATCGGTGAAACCTCCGTACTGAAAGATGTGCATGGGCGATCAACACACCAAGATTGTAGCGAAGGACTGTACGTCTGTCCAGTACCGTACAGTAGAAATTCACCGGGCAGTCTCGCGGGCACCCCCACGCAACGTGCCCGTGAGTGAATCAGGCTCGTGAGCTAGGTCCGTTGCCGCAAAGGAAGTCTCTCGGCCGAGCAGACAGCGTTCCATTGAACCGGCCCAAGGCCGTATCGACCCGCAACAGACCGCTCGTGAGACGTCCGGGCCGGGAGAACACGGCTCATTTATCAAGCTGAACTGCTTTGCCAAGCATTTCGAAGACTCCCTCTTGAATCTCAAGACGACCGTGCAATCGTTGCGGCCCTCCCTGAATCACGGCTGAGATCCCGTCTCCTCCCTCGGCTTTTTCGATCGTATCGGCCAAGATTCCGAGTTTTTCGTCTTTCTCACTCACCGTAGCCAGAAACCGCATCAGACGCTTCACGGCAACCTTCATTTGCACGGACGCGAGTGGCTGTTTTCCACCTTTTGTGGACCTCTCGATTACATCCGTCAGCAACTGGATGCCGTTTTGGCCGAATGCCAGATAGACCGACTTGGGCCCAGTGCCTATCACGACATCCAGGGCATCACCGAGCACTTTGCGACTCTCTTTTTCGTCTTCTGCAATCGGAACACTAAAAGTATGGAACGCGATATTTCGGTGCCTGGCCGCATTGAACTTCACGACGGGAACATCTGGCTCGTTCTTGGCCAACTCAATGATGCTCTTGAATGCTGCCGCAAGTGCTGGTCCGTTCGCCACCCGTACGCCACCGGCAAACTGAAAGGACCGAGGCCCCAAGAACACACTGCCCCCTGTATCAACCGTTCCCTGCTGGAATGTCGCCACAACAACGCTCAAAATCTGATCGAATATCGCAACCAATTCGGGAGGCGCGTCGGCATCTTTCTGAATGGCTTTTTTCCCTTCTCTGCGAAGAATTTCGAACAAGGTAGTAAACTGTTCGATATCCTGGTCGGACAAGCTACAGCTTACGAGAAATGAAATGGCGGCATCCGACCCGACCAGTCCGGAAAAAGCAGTCGCTGAACTTGACAGTCCACTGAAGCGGCGGGCCAGATCCGTACCGGCAACGGCAGTCACGTCAACATCCAGGTAGGATCGTCGCCCTTGACTATCGACAGCCCATCCGACCGTGACTTGGTCTGTATCGTAGATCAGTGAGCGAGCAACCTGAGTGACGTTCTTGCGGAGCACTTCCGCAAGTTCGGGATCCAAGTCGGCATTGGTCGAAAGATTGGGATCGAGCCCTAACTCGACCCAGGTTTCGAGATTGTGACTTGCGAGTTTCCGAACGGATTCGGGGATATTCCGCACGTTGAGTCTAATGGCAAGATCATAGGATTGATGAAGCCCCTCAAGCAGCTTTTCAGGTTCTGCCGGTAGGTGGTCCAGGTTTTCAGCGTGATCCGAGAAAAACAGCCATTTGCCTTGTTGTTTCAGAAAAACACTCTTGCCGATTCCAACTCGTTTGATGCCATGGTCCAACTGCTCAACGTCCACGCCGAATTGAGCGTCCAGTTTGGAAAGAAGCCCTTTCAGGTCGCTGATCGGCAGGAAACCAACGCCCTTGGGACCATGGTCTGCGAGTGTCACAATCACCCCGGATGGTCGTGATCGATCCAAAGTCTCCAAGAACTTCCCGGCAAGCAACTGAACAAATCCATTAGCTTGCGGTTGGCCCGTAATCTTGGCCATGTAGGCCAAATCATCCATCAAACGATCCACCGAAGCAATCGAAACTACGATGATCGGCTTGGGCGGATCAGCTGAAGAAACGCCTGAACAATAGGCTGAAGAAACGATCGTGAACAATAGAAGCCAGATGAATGAACTCGCCGGTATATATCGCTTCACAGTCGACATCTCCTCCGTAGGGAGTACATACAGAATCACACGCGGCGCGCATGACGACTGACTGGGTGGATTGCAAACGAACCAAGGTACTCTGTTATACCCTGAAATGAACCGGTCGGTTTTCCCGATTTCAGCTTTGGTCCGAAACGGCGGCGCGCAGCATCAGCATTCCATCGAACAACGGACGGAGCATGCGGGGACGGGGCGAGCTGAGGGATGAAACGGGAAACAGTGGATTGGCATTCGGTTCAAACGACCGCCCGGCCCACCACTATCCCACGTTGGCATGTTCGGCGCTTAGACAATTAACGCTCGCGGTAGGTAATGCGTCCCTTGGTCAAGTCGTAAGGAGAAAGCTCCACACGGACCTTATCACCGGGCACGATACGGATAAAATGCTTGCGCATTCGACCTGCGACATGGGCCAGAACCTCGGCGCCCGACTCGAGTTGCACACGGAATCGGGTGTTGGCCAGCGCCTGGGTAACCGTCCCCTCGACCTCGAGGGCTTCTTCTTTTTTTCCCATATAGTCCTCCAAAAAACTCGTTTCGAATCCTAACGAGGCTGGGCCTCGAACCAATTACGAGCTACCGCTCGAGCCGTGCCGGCCCGCCCCCGTTGGTCGCTAAACTTGACTCAAAATATTCAGCTTTCGACTCTCAAGCATACTAACTCGCGTACAGTATAGCAGTTACGGCGCCCGAATCCAGGCCACCGTGCCGGATGAGCCGAGTTCCCGATCGCCGGCTTCTTTCAGCATTGGTAGCCGTTCACGCCGCTGGGGTCTGACGCAATTTTCGGCGGAGAAGCCGTTTCTTGACGCGAACGCATTTTGTCGCCGAAAATGGGTC
>JAJSAJ010000166.1 GCA_024274855.1 Planctomycetota bacterium
ACACGTGTCGATTCGTCGCAGATTCCGAAGCCCGAATTGGAGCCGGTGCCCGAAGGCGATGCCAAGCCGAAGGAGGCCGAAAAGAAAGATTCGGCAAAAGAGGATAAGAATAAGAACGAAGAATCGGATGGCAAGAAGGAAGGCAGCGACGATAACAAGGCTGGAGACGATAAATCGGACCTTGAGCTCAAACGCGAGCAGATTCGGAAAGAGAATCAGCGAAAAACTGACCAATATGAAGAGAGTATGAAGAAGGCGCGGGACAAAGTTGCGGAACTGAATTCACGATTCGCGGACTGGTACTATGTCATCGCCGAAGACGAATATAAGAAGATCCATATCACACGCGATGATCTGATCAAGGAAAAAGCGTCAGCCAAAGAAGAAGGGTACGATATCGACGCGTTCCGGAAACTTGAGGAAGACGGCTTGAAGAAGAAAGCAGAGCCGAGTTCAAGTGGGGCTGGAGGGCCCATGCCACAGTTTGGGGGCCCACGCTGACAACAACCCGTCGTGACCCGAGTCTGTCGCGCTGAATGGCCCATTCCCCTTGGCGCCCTTGGAGCATCCTGTTTCGTGGGAGTGTTGAACGGCCTTTCATAAGCTTCGGATCGGAGCACCCAAGGTCGCGTGCCTGGGGGTACCGTGTTGGCCAGCGACACGTTTTGAGAAACGGCTCTTGTTGTGCGGAGGCGGCCTGTGGATGCTGAGCAGACTGCAGTTGCGGGGCAGAGTGGACAGACCTCGGTGTTGACGGCCACATTGGCCGATTCGGAATCCCCGTCTTTGACGCAGCCACCGGTCCGTTGGCGCGAGTTGTTGGTGCTGGCGGTACTGGTCGTCTTAAGTGACCTGACGGTCTATCGCGGGGAAGGGTTTGCCGGGCTTGCACTGTTGCTGATCTCGCTCGTGCCACTTCTTTGGTTAGCCAAACCTTCAGGGGCTCGCGATATTAGGGGGGCTGTCTGGACTGGTGCGATGCTGGTGATACTTGCCGGCAGGATGGTCTGGTTGGGGACTGTCTCGCAAGTTGTTATCGGCGTGGGTCTGCTCTTTGGTTTTAGTCTCTTGCTGGCCGGTGCCTGCCCATACGTACTCGATGTCTTGCTCTTTCCCGCTCGCCTTGTCGTCGGAGGTTCGCAAGGAAGCGTCTTCATTCTGCGAAGCGCAACTCGGCTGTGGAGCACTGGGATCCGGCGGCATCGGGCGAGTCATTCTCAAACCTGGTTCCGGTTTCTGAGCGTCATCTTGCCGTTGGGCGTGGTTGTCGCATTTAGTCTGCTGTTTGTGCTTGCGAATCCTGATCTGTTGGATGCACTCGGGCGGAATGCTCAGCGAGTGATTGATGCGATACGAAACTGGGTCTTCGGCCAGCTGCCTCCGGTATCGGAGCTGGTTTTTTGGGTGGTCGCCTTGTGGCTTTCGATCGGCTTGGTTCGCCCGATGGTTATCAGGCCTGTGGTCAGCGGTACGTCCAAGTCGGTGACGAAAAAACACTGCGACAGTTCGAGTCGGCGCGATCCCCCTGGTATGCGACGTGCCGCAATACACTGGCTGCTGTCAGCGTGTTGTTTGCCATCTACCTGGTGTTTGAGTTCAACACGCTTTGGTTTCGCCAGTTTCCGGTCGGTTTCTGTTACTCGGGTTATGCGCATCAGGGTGCTGCCTGGCTGACGATCGCCCTGGCTCTGGCTACCGTTGTGTTGTCGGTCGTGTTTCAAGACGAGATCTTGCGTGATCCAAATGTGCGAAAGCTGCGAAATCTGGCATGGATCTGGTCGATGGAGAATTTCTTGCTGGCAGTTGCCGTCTATCATCGGCTGCATATCTATATTGGTTTCAACGGTTTGACACGGATGCGAATCGTGGGCCTTTTTGGGATGTCGGCGGTTGTTGTCGGCTTTCTGCTCGTGCTTTGGAAGATTGCTTTCAACAGGTCGTTTCTCTGGCTTGTCCATCGTCATGCATGGACGTTGGCGATGGCGATCTACTTGTTCGTGTTGACGCCGGTTGACGCGATCGTGGTCAGCTACAATGTGCGCCGAGTTCTTGCGGGTGATCCGGCTCCCTCGGTTCAAATAAGCGTGCACGAGATCAATTCGGAGGGCGTCTCATTACTGCTTCCGCTCTTGCAAAGCGAGAACAAGGTCATTCGCGAGGGTGTGCGCGCGATGTTAGCCGATTTCGACGACCAGTTGAGGCAGTCGGTCGAGCGTCGGCGGCGGGCAGGCTGGACGGCTTTTCAAATGGCGGATCGGCGACTGTTTAGACGGCTGCAAGCGGAATCGCAGCAGTGGGGGGAATGCCGGGATTTGGTTGTACGGCAGGAGAAACGCAAGCGGTTCGACAAGTATGCTTACCATTGGTACTAAGGACCTGCGCGGAGATAAGTTACCGGATTGATGTTGAATTGATACCTACAAATAGAGCATGTGTTGTCGAGCTATCCGGTAGATAATTGTCGCGCAGCGTCTAACGTCGCGTCAGGTTGGGGGTTGGACCCGGAGCCCGTGTTGTGCAGAATGTCGTGAACAACATAGTTTCGGTGCTTGGAGCGGCGGCAGCGAGTGCCGCTGTTCAAGAGAGGTAAACCGATTTGGTCCGCCCGTATCGATTCATAGCTTAGAACAGGTCATTTTGTGGATACCACAACGAAACATCGACATGAGGGCCCACATCGCGGCTCGCTACTCGTTATTTTCCTGACGGTCTTTATTGATCTGTTGGGGTTCGGGATTGTTTTGCCACTGTTGCCGATCTATGGCGAGGAATTTGCCGTGCAACACGGCTTGTCGCCAGCTCAGACTGGGTGGATCATCGGTCTGTTGATGTCGAGTTTCTCGATAATGCAGTTCATTTTTCTGCCATTATGGGGACGGCTTTCCGACCGGTACGGGAGACGTCCCATTCTGATGGTGGGGCTTGCTGGATCCGTTGTGTTCTACACGTTGTTTGGATTGGCCACGGTATGGCGCAGCCTCACCTGGCTGTTCGTAGCCCGCTTGGGAGCTGGGATTGCGGGCGCCACAATCTCGACCGCTCAGGCCTACATCGCCGATACAACGACAGCCAAGAACCGTGCCAAGGGCATGGCGCTGATCGGCGCCGCGTTTGCATTGGGGTTTACCGTTGGGCCCGTGATTGGAGCGGCATCCTTGTTAGTTGGTGAGGGGGCTCAGTTCAGTCCGTGGCCTGGCTACGTCGCCGCGTTGTTATCCGCGTTTGCGTTCTTGCTGGCTGTCTGGCTGTTGCCCGAGTCGCTTGATGTTGAGCAGCGGCACCATTCGCGTTGGACGCTGTTGGATCGCAGTGCGTGGGGCACGGCGCTCGCCGTTCCCTCGATCGGTTTGCTGTTGTTGACATCGTTCATTGCAGTCATGTCGTTTGGCAGCTTCGAATCGACATTGGCCTTGGAAGTCAAGACGCTTTATCAGGGAGTTGTTCAAACAGGGGGAACCACGGGTCTGCTGTCCGGTTTCATTCGAACTGTGCGGGGGTTCGGTTACAGCAGCAGCGATGACATTCAATTGGTCGTTGTGCTTGGTACATTCACGTATCTGGGGCTGATTCTTACGATCTCACAGGGGTTTCTGGTGCGTCGAGTTGCCGGGCGCGTCTCCGAGGGCGCGATGGCGTTCGGGGGAATTCTGGCTTCCGTGGTCGGATTCGGTTTGTTTAGCGTGGCTGTTCAGCGATCCGGATACGGATTACTTTGCGTGGCGATGGCGGTGATCGTAGTCGGATTTTCGTTTGTAACGCCATCGCTTCAATCGCTGATATCACGACGCACCAGTTCCCGGCGTCAGGGTCGGGTCATGGGTGTTGCACAGAGCATATCATCGCTGGCGCGAATCGTCGGGCCGGTCGTCGGAATTCGGTTGTTTACGCAGTCGCCTCCTCTTCCATCTTGGGTATCGACGGCAGTGATGGTCATCGCACTGCTGTTTTTGGTGGTTGCCGTTCGCGCGGGGGTCGATCATGTGGCGACACAGTCCGAACGGGAACCTAGTGGCGATGTGATCTGATCGAAACGTCGTCGGGTTGTTTCGTGCCATGTTTTGGCCAACAACCAGTCCTACTATTCCAAATCATTGCGAATAACGTCACGGGAATATTCGCGAGAATAGTCGCATTTATTTGAGGGATGTTTCGGATCACCGAGTTCTCCGGAAGCCCCCTGATTTTTCAGGAACCCGGTTTCGATCCGAGGCAGAAGAGGTGCGAGACCGTTCGCAGGAACATGCGTCCGTCAGAGACGGCGGGTGTGGCGCGGCTCGGTTCGCCCAGCGGGTTGCGGCCGAGTTCTTTGAAACGCCGGTCGGCGGCCAGCACAATCACGGTTCCTTTTTCATTGATGCAATAGATTTTGCCTCCGGCAACAATGGGGGAGCCTGAAAAGGCGGCGTTCAGGCGTTGGTGCCAGACGACCGTACCGTCGGCCGCTTCGATACAGGTTACGAATCCCCGGTCGTAGAACAGGAATACAAGGTCCCGGTATGCGACCGGCGTCGGTACGTAGGGTGCATGACGAGTGATCTTGTAGGCGACTTTCGGGGTTTGGCCGGCACGTACGGCAACCAGGAAATTTCCGCCGCCACCGGAACCGTTACTTCCGAATACCAGGTCGTTGACCACGATCGGTGAGTTGACATTGCGCATTTTGAAGACGCTGATGTTCCAAAGTGGCGTGCCGGTTCGAGCATCGAGGCTGAAGATGCCATCGGCCGTGTTGTAGCAAATCAATTGTGCTTTTCCGTTATCGGGCTGATAGATGCAGGGTGTGCCATAACAGACTCGTGTTGTTGTTCGGGGTGTTTTCCAACGGAGCTTTCCGGTCTTGCAATCAAATGCCATCATGAAGCTCTTGCCGGGTTTCTGTTTGGGGCGGAGTTGTTGCGCTTGTTGCGAGTTCGAGAGGATGACCATGTCTTCGAAGACAATAGGTGAAGTTCCGAATCCATGTTGGGTGACGAACGGACCCAAGTCATTTGTCCAGACCTCACGGCCATCGTGATCAAGAGCCTTAAGGGTCAGATGCTCGGGTGTCGCCCACGCCACATAGACATGATTCGCATCGACGGCGGGAGATGAGGATGCGAATGTGTTGCGAAGATGCAGGTGGTGCGAAGCCGAGCGATATTGTCGTTGCCAAAGAGTTTTTCCATTGCTCGCGTCAAGGCACAGAACGTGCTGGGTAGCCGAATCGGCTTCGGCGCTCGTCACGAAGACGCGCTGATCCCAAATGACGGGCGACGCGTGTCCCTTGCCAGGTAATTCGATTGTCCACAGGTAATCGCTTTCTGCCCATGAAGTCGGGAACGACGCATCGTCGCTCTGTCCGGTCCCATTCGGACCACGGAAGCGGGGCCATGGGTCAGCTCGGGTGATGGATGCGAATGCCGTTGCGACGATGCAGGTGAGAAGGATGCAGGTGAGTCGGATTTGCATGGGCTGGTTCCTGTCTGTGGACGCGATGGCCAGGTGGGTAGGGAGCTAGTCTGCTATCGGCCAGTATAACTGCTGGTGCGGCTCGTGTCCTCGTCCGGTGAGCCACGCGTTGTTCGATGGCGTTTTTCTCTTACCGAGCCACAACGACAAGATCAGACACGATCGTCGCTTGCTCACGTTTAGCGTTTGATGCCGTATTCTTCCAGTTTACGGTAGAGAGTGGCCCGGCCGATACCGAGCATTTTCGCGGCCTCCGGAACGTTGTGTCCTGTTCGGGCGATTGCTTCTCTGATTAGCTTCTGTTCCCAGTGATCGAGTCGCAGGCTTTCAAACTCGGTATCAGGTGTTGCGTCTCGCAGGCCCAGATCCCCCGGTTCGATCTCCGTCCCTTCGGCCATTACCACGGCACTGTCGATGACGTTTCGCAGTTGGCGCACATTACCGGGCCATCGGTAGGAGAGCAGTTTTGCGCGCGCCGCATCGGAGAGTACCAGGCCGGGGCGCCCGTGCTGCAACTTAAAGTGTTCGAGAAAAAACTGTAATAGTCGTTCGACATCGCTTCCACGTTCACGGAGCGGCGGAACTTGTAGTTCAAAAACGCTTAATCGATAGTATAGATCTTCGCGAAACTTCTTCTCGCGGACGACTTCCGCAAGGTCGCGATTGGTCGCGGCAATGACACGTACGTCGACCTGCACTTCTTGCGTTGCCCCAACAGGCAGAAATGGGTGGTTTTCAAGGATTCGCAGTAACTTGGCTTGCCCTTCTAATGTCAACTCGCCAACTTCGTCCAAAAACAATGTGCCGGAATGTGCCTGCTGAAACCAGCCGAGATGGTCGGATTCGGCGCCCGTGAATGCGCCCCGCTTATGGCCGAATAGCTGACTCTCCATCAAATCGCGTGGGATCGCGGCACAGTTGACCGACAGCATGGGGCGGTCTGCCCGCGCACTCGCCTTGTGCACGGCGCGGGCGACCAGTTCCTTGCCGGACCCGCTCTCGCCACGAATCAAGATACAGCCTGTCGCACGTGCGATTTTTGCAATCGTCGATTTAAGTTTCAGCATTGGCGGGCTATCGCCAATCAACTCATCGAACTGGGCCGGCTTGGCTACCAGACGTTGGTGTTGTGTCGCCAGAATTGCTTGCTGGCGGGCACGTGCCAGGGCAATCACCACCAAGTTGGTCAACGAGATGGCGATGTCGAAATCCGACTGTTCGAAACGCCCCCGTTCCTTGTAGAGATGGATGGCGCCGAGCGTCGTTTTGTCGTGGACCAACGGCACGCAAATAGCGTCGGCGAAATGATCGAGGGTGGCAGTGTTTTCCATTGCCGATTGATTGTCAATCCAGACGGCATGCCGCTTACTGCAAACAACGTCGGTCAGCGATTTGCTGAGGTTGACGGTGTCCGAGGCGTCGGGCGGGACCAGTAACTTTGGTTTCAAATCACCTTCATCGCTTACCCATAAAAAACCGACGACCGATGCCTTGGTGCGGCGAAAGAGCAAATCGAGCGAGCATTGTACGACTTCATCGGGATCTTCGAGTCCGAGCAACTGGATGCTTAGCTCGTGAAGCACCATGAAGTCGCGAGCCGTTTCCGGGTTCTGTAGCGACGTGACCGTGTTGCTGTCATTGGCCAGAGGGGTCCGCTGGACCGGCGTGTCACGGACGATTGTCTGAGTCAGTTCAGGATCCAACAGCGAGACATCCGTTGGTCTTGAGTCGGATTGATTAAAGGAAAACTCGGTCGTACCTGCCTTTATCAAGCAGCCATCGATTAGCTGGGCTTCGTCAATTTTTTGGCTGTTGACGTAGGTGCCGTTGCGGCTGTCGGCATCTGAAATCCACCAGCTGTTGTCGTGGTAGGTGATAATGGCGTGCACGCGCGAGCAGAGGGGATCGGACAGGACGATATGGCACTCCAGGCCGCGTCCAATTCGATTCTCGTCGTTCTTTCTCAGAACATAACTCGAACCGTCTCGCGTTCCGCCGAGCAGTGTCAGGTAGGTGTACAGGTCAGATTGCAAGGAAATGGCTCGCAAAAAGTGGGGGTGAGTGACTGTGTGCGGAGAAACACGGGATCCTTGCCGAGCGCACAGGCCCAACATGTCGAATATACCAGGGAGCCAAGGTGCGGGGGAAGCGGCGAGAGAGGGTGAAAATGGCTTGGTTTCGGCCAATTTTTCGGCTTGCAAATACTTCCCTTGGCGGAAATACCCATTATGCATACAATTCTCCGGCCCGACCCCAGCTGGCAAACCTTGCCCATTTTTCGTTGTCGGTCTACGATAATTGCGACGGTTTCGGGTGATACCAGGCACGCGTGTGTCGGATCGGGCACTGTTGGGGCCCGGGTGGACACGTTCAATGCCGTGGCATATGTGGGCATCGCGTCTGCCCACCGAATGGACGTCCATGTCCCCGTTTGCCGGTTGACTAGCGTCTGCCCGCTGATTTGGGGGACGCGAGTATCTGTCTTACTTGTTTAGTTGCGGCTTGGCCGCTTTAGGGAAAAACAATGAGCATTTTTCGGTTTCAAAGTGTAAGGCTACAGTGGCTGACAGCCGTTTTGGCGATGGTGGTTGGGGGATCCGTGGTCATTGGGCCATGGCGGTCTTGTTCCGCGGATCTGGCCGGACCGACGGCAAGCGATCGGAACATCACGAAAATCGTCACTCTGTTCCTGCAGGCTCGCCACCTGTCTCGCAGGCCGTTGGACGACGAAATTTCCCGGCGTGGTTTCAAGCTTTTTATCGAGGCTCTCGACCCGATGAAGGTTTATTTCTATCAATCGGACATCGACGAGTTTCGCAAGTACGAGAACCAGCTGGACGACATGTTGAAGCAGAGTGACATCAGCTTTGCATACACGGTGTTCAAGCGTTTTCTGCAGCGTGTCGATGAGCGTGTGGCGACAGTAGACGAACTAATGAAGGGTAATTTTGACTTTACTCAAGACGAAGAGCTGATCACCGATCCCGACGCGTTGCACTTTCCCCGCAATGCAGACGAGGCGCGTGCGCGGTGGCGAAAACGACTGAAATATGATTTGCTCGTGCTCGAGGCGGACAAAGACAAGAAAGACAAGGACAAAGAGAAAGATCCTCGCAAGAAAATCGAGCAGCGGTATCACAGTTTCGCACGTCGCATGCACATGTTTGGCGATAGTGAGTTGTTGGAGATGTTCCTGACAGCGGTGACCACGGGATACGATCCTCACACAACCTACATGTCCAAGGAGACTCTTGAAAACTTTCGTATTCTGTTGCGATTGGAACTGGAGGGCATCGGTGCCCAGTTGCAGGACCGCGATGGCAAGACAATGGTTGCGAAGATCATTCCCGCCGGTGCGGCTGACAAAGCGGGACAGCTTAAGGAAGAAGATCAGATTGTAAGCGTCGGGCAGGGTGCGGATGGCGAGATGACTGATGTTGTCGGCATGAAGCTGGCCGATGTCGTCAAGCAGGTTCGTGGCAAGGCGGGCACGATCGTTCGTTTGGGGGTGATTCCGGCTGGCAGCAACAAGATCGTTACCTACAAAATCACACGCGCTAAGATCGAACTGACGGATGAGGCGGCTCAAAGCAAGATCTTCGAGACGGGGACCAAGGCGAATGGAAAGCCCTACCGCATAGGACTGATTGATCTGCACAGTTTTTACATGGATATGCAGGCAGCGCAACGCAACCAGCGAGATTATCGCAGCACGACGCGGGATGTGCGCCATATCCTGGAGAAGTTTAATCAGGAGAATGTCGATGCCGTGGTCCTGGACCTTCGCCGCAATGGTGGCGGGAGCCTGATCGAAGCGATCAATCTGACGGGATTGTTCGTCGACCGCGGGCCAATCGTTCAGGTTATGGGCGCGTCGAATCGGGTGGACCACTACGATGATATGGAGCCTGGCATGGTCTGGCGAGGGCCTTTGGTCGTCTTGATCAGTAAGTTCAGCGCCAGCGCCAGTGAGATTCTGGCCGGGGCTGTTCAGGACTACCGTCGAGGACTGATCATTGGTGACAAGTCGACCCACGGGAAAGGGACTGTCCAGAGCTTGTTGGATCTTGGAAGGGAGATGAGTGAGAATCGCCCAGGTGCACCGGAATTGGGTGCGTTGAAGATCACTCAGCAACAGTTCTTCCGACCTAATGGAGACAGCACGCAGATGCGAGGCGTGTTATCGGATATTTGGTTGCCATCCGTGACGGATTACATGGACATCAGTGAGTCGGATCTGGACTATGCAGTCGAGTTCAAGCAAGTTCCGAGAGGTGATTTTCATCCGTCCGACATGGTTACCCCGGAAATCGTTGCCAAGCTGCGTGCCGATTCGAAACATCGAATTCACGAATCCAAGGACTTTGCGAAACGATTGAAGCGAATCGAACTCTATCGTAAGCAAAAAGCGAAGAAGGGCGTGACGCTCAACGAAAAACAATTTCTTGCCGAGCGCGCGGAACTGAACGCGCAGAAGGAAGACGAGAAATTGATCGAACAGCAGGCCAAGAGCGATGATTCGATCCAACGCGACTATTATCTTGACGAGGTGTTTGATATTGCGGCCGAGTATGTCAAGGCGCTTCGCGAAAGCAAATTGGCTCGCGCCAACTGAGTGGCGAATCACGTCAGCCGAATACTCAGGCCGTCATAACCTAGCTCGATTCCATCCGGAAGCCGGGCCGATCCGAGTTCATAATCCAATTCGTGTGACATGTGCGTGAAAATCGTCCGCCGCGGTTTCAGGCGACGGACGACTTCGATCGCTTCGTCCAGGCAGAAATGGGTCGGGTGAGGGCGAGCGCGCAGCGCGTCAAGGATCAGAACATCTAATCCCTCGAGGTGTTGCCAGCTCGATGCCGGAATCTCGTTCGTATCGGTGCAGTAGGCAACATTGCCTATCCGAAATCCGAGCACTTGGAAGCGAGGACCGTGTTGGAGTCGAATCGGCACAATCGGTGTCCCAAGTGCCTCGAAACGTTCGAGACGGATCGACTCGAATACCAATTGAGGCACGGCCCCTTCGTGGGTTACGGGACTGCTGTCGAACGCATAGCTGAATGACTGCCTGATAGCTTGTTCCACAGTCGACTCGGCATAGATCGGAACCGGATGCCCAGTATAGAACGGGAAAATACGCAGATCATCGAGGCCGAATATGTGGTCGGCATGGGCGTGTGTCATCAGGACGGCATGAACGATTCCGATTCCTTCCCGCAGCAACTGGTACCGCAGATCGGGCGGCGTGTCGATCAGTAGATTGCCCTCTTCCAATCCGACAATTGCGGCACTTCGTGTACGGCGGTTGCGCGGATGGTCGCTCGTGCAGACCTCACAGGGGCAGCCGATCGTTGGGACACCGACCGATGTCCCGGTGCCAAGCAGAATGAGCCGACCTCGAATATCAACCGTTCGGGGAATGAGAGTCAATCGTCGTTCCTGCCTTCTGGGATGTTTGGAGCCATGCGCGGCACCGCGGAGTTGTTTCTCGGGCGAACACCGGCGAGTGCCTCGTGCGTCTGGAGAGAGGATGATGGCGGTATTGTCAGATCATGCCGCTCCCCAGAGTGAGAAAACCGGCTTCATAAAGCGAGCCACCAGGGATGTGGCAATATACTACCAACGGTCGGCCAGTGACTACAGGGGTCGGTTCACGTTACGGGGGCGGACGAGTTGCCGGCTTGGAGTTCCCGATTTCCGCCGCATTTCGCAAGACTATTACAAGCTTGGCGAATAACGGTTGGTTCACAAACGGCCGGCGATCGACCGCCAAGGTCGCACGCCGTTTTCCAGGCGTACCCGTGGGCTCTGGGCATGATACGAGCGATGACTACGGGGTGAAACGGCTCGGGGGTCAGCACGTGCTTGGGCCGCGCTGAGTCCGACTGTTGCCAGGTGCGGACTTCATACGCCTGATTCGCCGTTGACCAAACTGGGTAATCGCTGTAAATTACGATATTGGAATATGTTGCGCGTTCTTGGCCGGTGCCTGATGGCTTGTGTGCCGGGATCGTGGCTGGAGGGTCAATAGGGTGCTGCGATGACGGCCGCATGCTCGACTTGGCCCATTTTCGTAAATGTTTAGCCGTCTGGCAGCCGCCGAGGCTCAGGACTTCTTGAACCTTAAACAACTTCTGAATCGAGCACGACCAGAACAGGAGAAAGAGAAGATTGACACTTATTTTCACTAATCCCCACTAATTAGAAATGGGGAGAAGCTGCAAGTTCAGCGCCGAGCGAGACGGCGCCGAGCGAGACGGGGCCGAGCGAGACGGACAGACGCGTTCAGGACGTTCGTTTTGAGTCTTCGATCTGGATTAGTGACGATCGGTGGTGATGAGTGTTTTAGTCTTCCTTCCGTTCAGTCGATTACTTGCCATTTGGCTTGAGTGTAACCCATTTTCTTGTTTTTTGATCGAATAGGCGTTGTAGTACACAGCCATGGACATACTGGAACGATTTTGGGAAAGCTTAGGCCTGTTTTTTAATGGGCTCATGCGAGGGTTCGAACGTGCGATCACATCGTTGTTTGGATCATCCAACGCACGTTACATCAAGAAACTGCATGCCAAGGTCGAGGCGATCAACAACTTGGGGCCGCAGTATGAGAGCATGACCGACGAGGAGCTAAAGAGTCAGACGGCCAAATTTCGCGAGCGATTGGCGGCGGGCGAGACGCTCGATGACATATTGGTCGAGGCGTTTGCGGTTTGCCGGGAAGCGGGGACTCGGTTCCTCAGAATGCGGCATTACGACGTTCAGTTGATTGGCGGCATGGTGCTGCACAACGGGATGATCGCCGAAATGGTAACGGGCGAAGGCAAGACGCTTGTGGCGACGTTGGCTGCGTATCTGAACGCTATTGAAGGCAAGGGCGTTCACGTCGTGACCGTCAATGACTATCTGGCACGTCGTGACATGGAGTGGATGGCGCCACTCTACTTGGGACTCGGCTTGACCGTCGGCGCGATCCAGAGCGACATGGACGTTGATCAGCGTCAGCTGGTCTATGATTGCGACATTACCTATGGAACCAATAACGAGTTTGGATTCGACTACTTGCGTGACAACATGCGGCCAGCTGCACGCGGGGACGATCGGTTTCCGAAGCATTATCAGCAGTCCCAGGGTCCCTTGCATTACGCGATCATCGACGAAGTCGACAACATCCTGATCGACGAGGCTCGTACTCCGCTGATTATCTCCGGGCCCGCTCATGACAACGTGCGAAAGTATGCCGAGACGGATCGGATTGCACGTCAGTTGAAGAAAGACGTTCACTTTGAAGTGAATGAGAAAGACCACAGTACCAACTTGACGGATGAAGGCGTGCGTGCGGCCGAGCATTTGGCGGGTGTGGAAAGTTTTTACACGGCCGGCAATATGGAATGGCCACACTTGATCGACAATGCGCTGAAGGCTCATTATCTCTACAAGAAAGATGTCAACTATGTGGTCAAGGAAGGCCGCGTAGTGATTGTCGATGAGTTCACGGGGCGGCTGATGGAAGGTCGGCAGTGGAGTGATGGATTGCATCAGGCGGTCGAGGCGAAGGAAGGCGTCAAGATCAAGGAAGAGACGCAGACTTTGGCGACGATTACGCTGCAGAACTATTTTAAGCTCTACTACAAAATCAGTGGCATGACCGGTACGGCGATGACCGAAGCGGCCGAATTCTGGAAGATCTACGAGCTGGATGTGATTGCCATTCCGACCAATCGGCCAATGAAGCGAATCTTGCATCCGGATGTTATTTACCGCACAGAGGTCGAGAAGTATCGAGCGGCCGCCGATGAAATCGAACAGCTGAATAAATGGGACATTGTGTGGCCCAAGAAGGGTGACGAGATCTGGTGCGAAATCGTTCGCGAAAACGATGATTCGATCGAGATCAAACGCCGCAATAGCAATCGCCGCGAGGTGATCAAACGCTCGGAAATCGATCAGATCGACTACAAGGGGCGGCCTGTATTGGTTGGTACCGTCTCGATTGAGAAAAGTGAAAGACTGGCACGCCTGCTGGATCAGCGAGGGATCGAACATCAGGTACTCAACGCCAAGCATCACAAACGCGAGGCGGAGATTGTCGCGCAAGCCGGACGCCGTGGGGCGGTGACCATCGCGACCAATATGGCCGGCCGAGGTACCGACATTGTCCTTGGCGGCAATGCGGAAACCATGGCCTGGGCTCGACTGCAAGACAAATACGAGACACGGTTGGATGTTCCGCGAGAAGAGTGGGATGCGCTGATCGCGGAGATCGAGGCGAGTGAGAACATGACGAAAGACGGCGATTACGTCAAGCGGATCGGTGGCTTGCATGTTATCGCCACTGAACGGCATGACGCTCGTCGTATTGACCTGCAGTTGCGTGGCCGGTGCGGACGGCAAGGTGATCCTGGAAGCAGTCGTTTCTTCCTTTCGCTTGAAGACGACTTGATGCGCATCTTTGCCGGGCCCTGGGTCAAGAGTATTCTCGATCGACTCGGTATGCAGGAGGGGGAGCGGATTGAGAGTCGGATGGTGACGCGGCGTATCGAGGCAGCTCAGAAAAAGGTCGAAGAACGAAACTTCGAGATTCGAAAAAACTTGCTCGAATACGATGAAGTCATGGACGAGCAGCGAAAACGCGTTTACGGCTACAGGCAGAGAATCCTAGACGGGACTAGTTGCCGTGACTTGATCATCGACATGATTCACGAGCAGGTGGATCGATTTATTGAAATGTTCTTGCATCGCGACTACGGTGTCGAGTCGTTTGCGAAATGGGCCGGAAAGAACTTGTCAACGACACTCGAGCCCCGTGATTTCCGAGGTATGGATTTTGAGTCGGCGGACATTTATGCCAAGGATCAAGCTGAGCGATTTGCCGAGACGCAGGTGCTTGATGCCATCGAAGAGAATCTGCCGATCGACGAAGATCCCAGCGAATGGAGTTGAGGCGCTCTGGCGAAGTTTGCCGACAATCGGTGGGGACTGAACCTCCGAGATCGCGACTTGAAAAAAGTAGGCCGGGATGAAGTGGCCGAGTTGTTGATCGGCAAGGCTCGCGAAGCAATTCGCCGTGTCGACTTGAGCCAGGGAAAAGATCTATTGAGTTCGGACTACGGATTGCGCAGTCTTGCTGGATGGGTGAAAAATAAATTCGGCGTTACGATCCAGATCGATGAAATCCGAAATATGGAACCGGATGAACTAAAGAATCGGGTATGCCAGCTTGCAGAGTCGGCGTATGACGGAAAAGAGTCCGAGTATCCCGTGATGGCCGGCCTGTATCGGTTTGCCGGAACAGGCGGACAAGGTGGCATTGATCGCCCGGCACTCGTCTCCTGGGCTCGTGAGCGTTTCGATGTCGACTTGTCACTTGAAGATCTAAAGAACAAACAGCGTGGCGAAATCCGCGAACTGCTCGTTTCCCATAGTTGTCATGCACAACAATTGGCCAACGAAGCCCTGGCGGCCGTGAAGGAGAAGGTCGACCAGTTGTTCGCATCGACCGGTGGAACGACACCTGCCGTGCGAGCCAGTGGCGGCAACGGAGCACTCGATTCGCTGACCAGCTGGGTGAATGAGAAACTGAAGTGCGAGATTACGACTGAAGAAATCGCGAAATTGAAGCGAGACGAACTTGAGCAGAAGCTGAACAATGCCGTCGAAGATCGCTATCGGCCCGAAATGCGGCGGATGGAACGAGCTTTGCTCCTGCAGTTGGTTGATACGGCTTGGAAAGATCACCTGCTGGTGATGGACCATCTGCGAGCTTCCGTTGGCTTGAAAGGCTGGGCCCAAATGGACCCGAAGGTCGAGTACAAGCGGGAAGGCATGCGACTGTTTGAACAGATGTGGGAAGCGATTGACGAGCGAGCAACAGATCTGTTGTTCCGTATGGAGCAATTGGATGAGGAGTTCGTCGGGTCGACGTGGGTCGAGACCTCGGCGCGCCACGATGATGCAGAAAGCGCTTCGGACATTGCGCAGCAACAGCAGGAAGCTATTGATGCCAGCCAGGGCGATCGACGCGTCGATCCAATTCGGAATCGAGGGAAACGGGTCGGTCGAAATGAGCCATGCCCCTGTGGCAGCGGCAAAAAATACAAAGTGTGCTGTATGCGCAAAGGTTCGTAGATCACCGAATTCGACCGGGAAAGGATGCCCGAATGCCCTGGTTGCTCAATTGCGTTTATCTGGTACTGATCGCTCTTTTCTCTCCCCTTCTCCTCTTCTCGGCCTTGCGCAAAGGAAAGTATCGCGAAGGGTGGGGCGCCAAGCTGCTGGGGCGAGTTCCGATCCGATCCGGCCGGCAGCCGTGCGTTTGGTTGCACGCCGTGAGTGTCGGCGAAGTCAACTTGTTGCAGCCGATTCTGGCTGAGTTGACGTGCCTGAACCCGACTTGGGAATATGTGATTTCCACGACGACACGAACGGGGTACGCGCTCGCTCGGAAGAAGTACGCGAGCCACATCGTCTTCTACTGTCCACTCGACTTCAGCTGGGCAGTACGAAACGCCATGCGACGAATACGTCCCGACTTGCTTGTCCTGGCTGAATTGGAGCTGTGGCCGAACTTGATTCGGCAAGCGCGGCACGGTGAAGTGCGAGTGGCTGTGGTCAATGGTCGATTGAGCGAGCACAGCTATCGCGGATATCGTCGCATCCGGTGGCTTGTCCGAGCCATACTGCAACAGGTCGACCTGATTGCAGCTCAGGATGTGTGCTACGCCGACCGATTTCGCGATCTCGGCACACCGGCTGATCGCCTTGTCGTCACAGGTTCGATTAAATTTGACGGGGCGCGAACTGAGCGAGACAACCCGGTAACGCAGCATCTGAGATCGTTGTGGGGCCTGTCTGCGGATAGCGTCGTGCTCCTTGCCGGCAGCACGCAAAGTCCCGAGGAATTGCTGGCACTTGAGGCGTTTCGTTCGATGATGGACACGCATCCTGAGCTGTACCTGATTCTCGTACCGCGTCATCCTGAGCGTTTTGATGAGGTTGCTGCATCGCTCGATCAAAGTGGCATGATCTGGCAGCGGCGCAGCTTGTTGGACAACGCAGCGCCAGTCGCTGACTCACGCGTGTTGTTGGTTGACGTCGTGGGTGAGTTGGGAGCCTGGTGGGGGACCGCACATGCGGGATTTGTCTGGGGCAGCATGGGGTCGCGTGGAGGACAGAATATGATTGAACCGGCCGGATATGGCGTAGCGGTCTGTTTTGGGCCGAATACATGGAATTTCCGCGATATTGTCCATAAGTTGCTCCAACAGGATGCTGCAGTCGTTGTGCATGACGGCCCTGATCTAATCGCCTTCTTTCGTCAGTGCGTCGAGAACCGCGAGTACGCACAACGTCTGGGACAACGAGCCCGACGCCTTGTTCTGCAGCAGCAGGGCGCAACGAAACGGACCGTCGAGCTTCTGCAGGCGTTGGTTCGAGCTGACAGTCCGAACGCGATCAGAAAGCCTCGAAGTGCAGCCTGACATGTGATACGGGGCGTCGGTATCCAGAAACCTCTGACCCACCGGTTGCGATCCCCCTGATGGAACTGGAGCCAAGGTCCTGTTGGGCGGTTTGCTTGCCGTGATTGGGCCGATTGGCGCCTGCGGCCTGCTCTGGTTGTCGTTCCGGTCATACGCCACCTATAATGCGAGTTTCATCAGCACTTTGCTGACCTGATGTTGTCCGAGTCCAGTACGAGGAGAGTCCGTTGTGTCGGTAGGCAAATATTTGTTCACGAGTGAGTCGGTTAGTATGGGGCATCCGGATAAGCTGGCCGATCAGATCTCAGATGGGGTTTTGGATGCTCTATTCCAAGAGGACCCCTACAGTCGCGTTGCCTGTGAAACGTTGGTCACGACGGGAATGGCTTTGGTGGCGGGTGAAATCACCACGAAAGCGACGGTCGACTATGCGAAAGTTGCCCGCGATGTCATGCGCGAGGTGGGGTACGTCGACGATCAGTGGGGAATTTGTGCCGACACGTGCGCTGTGATGATCGCGATTGACAAGCAGAGTCCAGATATTGCTCAGGGAGTTGATGCGGATCAGGATGCGGGCAAGGGGATCGGAGCCGGCGATCAGGGCCTGATGTTCGGTTTTGCCTGCAATGAAACGCCCGAATTAATGCCGCTGTCGATCTCGTTGGCCCATCGCATTTTGGAGCGATTGACGCAGGCGCGAAAAGCGAAGGACGTTGCCTGGTTGCGCCCTGACAGCAAGAGCCAAGTGACGGTTGAGTATGATGGGTACCAGCCGTTGCGGATTGACACGGTGGTGGTTTCGACACAGCGTTCTCCGGACGTGTCCAATGAGGAGATTCAGGATTACATTGTCAGCCAGATAATAGATCCGCTTCTGCCGAAGACCATGGCCGATGGCAAAGTTACGTACCATGTGAATCCGACGGGCCGTTTTGTGACGGGTGGCCCACACGGCGACTGTGGGCTAACGGGTCGCAAGATTATCGTCGACACTTATGGCGGTTGGGGACGGCATGGTGGGGGAGCGTTCAGCGGAAAAGATCCGACCAAGGTTGACCGGAGTGCGGCCTACATGGCACGACACGTGGCCAAGAATGTCGTTGCGGCCGGATTGGCCGATCGCTGTGAATTGCAGTTGGCCTATGCGATCGGTGTCTCTGAGCCAGTCAGTGTGCATGTCAGCACGATGGGGACGGGAAAGATCGACGACCAGAAGATATGCGAAGTGGTCCGCGAGTTCTTTACATTGGATCCAGGCGGTATTATCGACTACTTGCAGCTTCGTCGGCCAATCTATCGTTTGACGGCTGCCGGTGGTCATTTTGGTCGCAACGAGTCGGAGTTTACATGGGAAAAAACAGATCGCGCTGAGGAGTTGGCAAGGGCTTGTGGACGGTAGGTCGTGTTAGGTGCGGGGTCGGCAACTCCGCGCACAGCGCCGGGCGAAGATTTTGTCACAGCCTCAAGGTGGCTAAATAGGTTGACTGGGGGAATGAAGCAATGAGCGCTCAGGTAGCCGGTTCCCGTCAAGCTACCGCGGGACGTCCCGGTCCCATGCTGACGACGCTGGCCCGGAGCATTCTGGCCACGGCTGCCGTGATGCTGTTGCTGGTTGCTCTGTTACTGGCCGCTCGGCGGGTAATCGGTGTTCCACACGGTCCGCCATTTCCTACTCTGCTGTTGATCGCGGCTCTGGTACTGTTGGCCATCATTTCGGCGATCCGAATCGGATGGTGGTATCTGAACCTCGTTCCGTGGCGTGCTGGAGTCGCTGGTTACGGCTGGTGGCTCGTGAGCCTCATGACGCTAGTGCTGTTTGCTGTGTACATGTCTGTTTCGGGGATAGGGGCCGGGCATAGCACGGTATTGTGGACATCGGTCATTCTCTTTGAGAGTGGCTGGTGGTATGCACTGCTACGCCGATCCGGAGTCCATTTGGGGCTACCTGCGTGGGGGCGGTTTCCTCGGTTTGGTTTGCGATCTGCCGTTGCGGCCGATTCACTTGGCCGCGAGCGGATGGAACGGCCAGCGACCCGCGCGGAGGAGGCGGCTTCCGTGGGAGTCGAGGAGAGCGGCGAGGATGAGTGTGATTCGGACGAAGCGTTGTTGGAACCCGGTGTCTATCAACAGGTGACTCGTTCTAAGTCCGACGATGGCATGGATTCGGTTCGTGGTTTGTTGAAGGGCGAGTTTCTGCCGGGGCAACGGAGTCAGAGTTTGCACGTTGCTTTTTGTCCACCGATGGCGGCACGCCCGTTTGTCGAAGTTGTGCAGGTTACCGGCCCTCGCTCAAGTGTCAAGGCGGCGGACATCCAACCGTATGGTGTCCGTTTCGATGTTCGATTGGCAGTTGCCAATCAACAATCCGAGAATGTTCTGATTCATTTCGAGGCTCAGAATAAGCGGGGCGACGAGGCCTGATCAGTATGCGCGACTCACTCCGAGACGAACTTGTATCAACCGGTCAGCAGCACGTCTTGCGGTTCTTCGACCGGTTGGATTCTGCCGGTCAATCGCAGCTGGAACAGCAGCTTCTGGATATTGATTTGCGGCGGATTCATCAGCTGGTTCATGGCAAGCAGCAGCAACATGACTGGGCGCGAATGGCGCGGCGCAGCCAGCCACCACCGGCATTTCAGCCGGGTGCTCCGAGCGATACGGTTGGCCGTGAACGCGCTCGGCAGAAGGGCGAGCAAGCGTTGCGTGACGGAAAAATTGGTGTGATCCTGGTGGCGGGAGGGCAGGGTACGCGACTTGGGTTTCCACATCCCAAGGGGATGTTTCCGATCGGTCCCGTTTCGCATAACTCGATCTTTCAGATTTTGATCGAACGTGTACTGGCATTCTCGAGGCGTTATGGACAGCCTGTTCCGTTGTACGTGATGACCAGTCCCGCGACGCACGATCAGACCGTTTCGTACCTGGACGAGCATGATCGGTTCGGACTGCCAGCCAAGGATGTGGCCGTGTTTTGTCAGGGAACCATGCCGGCGGTGGATGCGAGCACGGGTAAGTTGCTTATGTCGAGCGATCGGTCATTGGCCTTGGCACCGGATGGGCACGGTGGAGTCTTGTCGGCATTCGTCCGCGACGGCCTGCTGCAGCAGGCTCTAGATCGTGGTATTGAGCACCTCTCTTATGGCCAAATCGACAATCCGCTTGTTCAGATTTGCCAGCCTGAGCTGATTGGATATCATCTGCTGGCAGATTATGAAATGACGAGCCAGGTTGTCCGGAAGAGCGATCCGTTGGATAAGGTTGGAAATGTCGTGGTCGTGGACGGCAAGATGTGTGTCATCGAATACAGTGATTTGCCCGAGGATACAGCCAGACGCAGAAATGCCGATGGATCGTTGTTTCTATGGGCCGGAAGCATTGCCGTCCATCTTTTTGCCGTCTCGTTTTTGGAGCGAATGAGTCACTCGGCCGATGCCTTGCCTTTTCATCACGCATTGAAGAAAGTTTCCTATGTTGACCAGCTCGGTATGCGCCACGATCCGGATCAGCCCAACGCGATCAAGTTCGAGCAATTTGTTTTCGATTTGCTTCCGCGAGCCGAACATGCGATTGTCGTCGAGGGTGAGAAGTCGGATGTATTTGCCCCGTTGAAAAACGCGGACGGTGCGGCGGATGATACGGCGGCCGATGTTCGCAATGCGATGGTCCGACTGCACACTCGCTGGGTGCAATTGGCCGGCGCGACGGTTATCCCCGGTGTGCCGATCGAAATCAGTCCGCTGTGGGCCGTTGATGCCGAACAAGTGACGGAGCGAATGACCGAGCCGCTTGTGATCGAGCGACCGACCTTTTTTCACGAATAGAGAGTATCGAATGTTGCATGCCGTGATCATGGCCGGAGGGGCCGGAACGCGTTTCTGGCCGGCAAGTCGAAGGGATCAACCCAAGCAGCTGTTGAATCTCGTGGGACAGCGGACAATGATCCAGGCAACCGTCGACCGGTTGGGTGACCTGGTGCCGGCGGACCGTGTCCTGATCGTGACGAATCAGCGTTTGGTTGAACCGATCGCCAAGCAACTGCCCAAGTTGCCGGCTGAGGCCATTCTGGGCGAGCCCTGCAAGCGAGATACGGCGCCTTGCATCGGATTGGCTGCCATGTTGCTGCTCAGAAACGATCCAGAGGCGACGATGGTGGTCATGCCAGCCGATCATGTTATTCAGCCGGACGCGGTTTTTCAACAGGCAATGACGCAAGCCGCGGAGCTTGTCGACGCGGCACCCGATCGGATTGTGACGTTCGGTATTCGGCCGAGTTACCCGGCGGAGACGTTTGGCTATATCGAGCGAGGGGACTTGCTTGCCGGCGCCGTCGCGTCGGCAGCACCGGTCTTTTGTGTCCAGCGGTTTCGGGAAAAACCGAATTCCGAAACGGCTCGCCATTACTTGGAAACGGGCCGCTTCTTCTGGAACTCGGGGATCTTTGTCTGGCGGGCTCGGACAATTGTCAAGGCTCTCCAGGAATTCGAGCCGGATATGCATGGCTGTCTTGCGACGATCGCCGACGCGGCCGGTACAGACAGGTTCCGCGATGTCTTCGATGTCCAGTTCGAGGCCATTGAAGGTAAGTCGATCGATTACGCCGTGATGGAGCATTACGATGACGTTGTCGTCATCGAAGCCCCTTTCCAGTGGGATGATGTTGGCAGTTGGCTGGCGTTGGCGCGTATGCGTGGGACCGACGAGAATGGTAATACCCTGATTGGACGTAACTTGGTACTGCGTACGCGCAATGCAATCGTTCAGTCGGACGAAAGTCATTTGGTGTCTGTTGTCGGGCTAGAGAACGTGATCGTCGTTCACACGCCTGACGCGACGCTTGTGGCTAGTCAGGATGATGAGCAGTCGATTCGTGAGATTGTTCAGTTACTGCAACAACAGGGCTGGAGCCAGTACTTGTAATCGTGAGCCGATGCGTGGGAATTGGCTGCCCAGGGCGACCGGCCGCAACCACATCCAAGCTACCGCTCGGGGCCCCAATGGCCGCTCCGGTTGGTCGCTGGAAGATGGTCAACAACTTAACGATCTTTGAAGTTAGTCATACAGGGCGGCCGCAAAGACCTGTTGGAGACTGTCAGATGTTGAGTTGTCAGATGTTGAGATCGTGGTCGCAACGTGTGAAGTGGTTGTCTGTTGTGACGATGGTAATTCCGTGGATTTGGCTCGTGTTGGCTGGAACCGACCAGGTATGGTCGGACGAGCCCAGTAATGCCACGTCAGCGAATTGGAATATTCCCATGCGTACGATGGGTGGTAAGCAATTCTGGACGGACCATCTAATCGACGGTCGTTGGCGCATCCAGCAGAATGTCTGGACCGATCACTATCGACTGTTGAACGCCGAAAACTCTCGAGAGGCCTGGGGGACTTGGGAAGTCTGTCTTGAACGTTGGAAGACGTTGCGGAAGGCGGATTCTGGCGAAGGGACCAAGCCAAAGCTCGTGATCCTCCTGCACGGACTGATTCGTTCCCGCAGCTCGATGCAAGGCATGGCCAAATATGTGCGGGAAAACAGTGATTACGCGACAATTTGTTTCTCATACGCCAGCACGCGCGGTGGTGTTGCTGATCATGCCAAAGCGTTGAAGGATGTCGTAAGTCACTTGGAGGGTGTGACGGAGATCGATTTTGTCGCACATAGCCTTGGAAACCTGGTAATCCGCCATTATTTGGGCGATCAAATGGCTGCGTCGGCCAGCAAGAAGATCGATCCGCGTATCCATCGGATTGTGATGCTGGCGCCGCCCAACAACGGTGCGGAACTGGCAAAACGGTTGCGAAACAATCCGGTTTTTCGAATCGTGTTCGGCGCGAGCGGTAAGGAGTTAGCCGAGCGTTGGGCCCTGTTGGAACCGCGGCTCGCCGTCCCACCCTGCCAGTTCGGAATTATTGCCGGCGATGGTGGAAAGGTAACAAATCCACTGCTCCGTGGCGACGATGACTTAGTCGTAACGATCGACGAAACTCGCCTTGCCGGGTGTCGCGATTTTGCGGTCGTATCCGGCATTCACTCGTTCATCATGGATCGAGATGATGTGCGGCGTTTCGTGTTGAACTTCCTACAGCATGGCTATTTTGTCTCGGAGCAAGAGCGGCATCCCATTGTTGCCGAGCCAGATAGCTTGCCGAAAAAACCATGACAGATTTTCCACCAGACGGCCGACTGGCCGGAATCGACTACGGCACCGTTCGAATTGGCGTTGCCATGACCGACGCGGCACGCACGCTAGCCAGTCCTTACGAGAACTACACGCGGCGGGGTGAGGCGGCTGATGCAATTCGATTCCAGCAACTTGTGCGCGAAGAAGATGTGGTTGGATTTGTCGTCGGTCTGCCAAATCATATCAGTGGTGCGGAGAGCCAGAAGTCACGAGAGGTTCGTGACTTTGCCGGCTGGCTGCAGCGCGTGACCGACAAGCCTGTGCGGTTGTTCGATGAACGGTACTCGACAGCCGAGGCACTGCAGTTGTTGGACGCTGCGCAGCTGACCCGCAAGCGGCGCAAAAAGAGACTCGATATGGTTGCCGCCCAGCAGATCCTCGCTGCTTTCCTTGAATCGAACCGACCGGATGACGCGTCGCTGCCGTTGGATGATGGTTCAGTGTGAACAGATTCTATCTTTCCGGCGTTTGGCATCGACTTGTTCGAACCGGCATCCCTGCTCCTTATCAACGTAAAGACCATCGTTGGTCCAGAAATCGCTGGCCACCAAGGCGACGGCTCAGCGTTTCAGCAAATCGGATAGGATACCGATCCGGATCTGACCGGACTGCGGTGCGAGAAATCGCTGGCCGACATCGAGTTGTTGTGTCATTTCCGCCAGTCGTGACGTCCACTGCTCCTGAAGGCTTGCAAGGGCGTCATCGACCTGTCGGTCGGCCTGCTTGATCAACTGCTGGGCATGGCGATCGAGCGCCTGCTGAAAGGCATGGTGCAGCCGAGTTTGCAGGAATTCAGCCAGGTCGGAACGGATTCGCCAATTCGGCGCATCGAGTGTACCTGAAACATCCGCAATGACCACAAATCGTTGAAGTGTCGTCATCGAGGTGCTTAGTTGTTGCTGAATGGCGCTCGTCGCGTAGTGTGGCGCAATCGTCGGTAGTAACCGAACTTCGTACCCAGCCAGTCGGACCTGGCCTTTCAGATTCTCGCCGATGACTTCCAGTTGCACGGATAGGTCAACTCTGGCTGGTTCGATCGATATCGCCAGTGCGTCAGCACGTCCCCATGTCAGATTGGGGATTTTCAGAGCCCGGGCCGTGATCGTCAGCTGTCTGCGAATCTGTGGACCCTGATGGTCCAGTGACAGGGTGATGACGGCCTGTGTCTGTCCAAGCGTCTTCAGGCGAATTATTGCCGGTCGGGTTAGTTTCTTGAGATCCGTCGTCAAATTCCAGCCCTCGCCGATGAATCGGACATCATGATTGCCAACAGCGATTCGGCCATCAAGGCGGGCTTTTCGAATAAGGAGATTTGGTCGGTGGGTTTCGTCTTCCAGTGAGATCAGGACGCCGCGTTCCACTGGCCTGGGGATGGGACGTTGGCTGGAAATCCATTGAACGACTGCCATATAGGGCTGCAGTTGATCCCACCAGCCTTTAAGCTCGCCAGCGGCCAGCGAGTTGTTCAGTTGCTGGCGGTCAAGCGGGATCAACTGAGAAATCTGACGCAATCGTTGGCGGTCAAGGGCCAAAGCGTCTTGAATCGCTTTGAGATCTTCGTCCAACTCCTTCGGAATCTGTTCGACACGTGTGCGAAGCTGTTGGAGTTCACCAAGCAGTTCGTTACCCTCATTCAACAGACCATCACTCGAGGCAGCCTCGGCCATGTTGATCGGGGATCTCAGCTTGCCCCGTAATCGCTCCGCTCGTTGTCTGCATTGGTCAATCTGCCTGACTAGCTGACGATATTCGATCGACCATCGCTGGACGGTCGCCCGTGTCATTTGAGTCGATGTAAACTCGTCCTCGACTCGGCGGTGCAGCCCCCGAGCCACGCGGTCAAGCCACTGTTGACCCAATGGATTGCTTTGGTGTGCCAGTCGCGACAGCCATCGGCCGGGGTGAATGAGGGGGCCGGGGTGAATGAGGGGGCCGGTTGTCTCGAGATCTTCGGAACGGTTCGTGTTCAATTGAATTCCCCGAACGTCGGCCAGGTCGATGACCATCCGGTGCCGAGCCAGTTCCCAGAGATTGAGTGATACCGTCACCGAGCGACACTCGAACACGTTTGTGGGACTGGCTGTGTTGCGAGCGATCTGTACGTGATCGAGTCGCATTTTTCCTTTGGCCGGCCATACCCAGGCGTGTTCGGCCGATACGCACGATTGGGTCATGGTCTGAATGCCCCGGACGACAATCCATTTCGCCAACGGCGGCAAACCGAACAAGACGATCGCCGCGACAGTGCCGGCAAGGGCCACACGGGTCCATAGATAAGACCACCGAATCATGCGCATTTCCTGTGCGAAGTGTTAACGCGACGAACGGTCACGTTGACCGAATCATGCGGCTCATTGGCCCGGTCCGACAAAGAGATCGTTTCACGCGGTCCTGGCGTCTCTGCCGTCAATAATTCGGTTTGAGAATAAGCTGATGGTGAGCCGTTCTGTTGTCTGGAACTCTTCCATCGGCGAAAGCGAACGATAAGCAAAAGGCTGGTTCGGTAGGTTGGGAAGAACAGAGTCAGGCTCATTAGAAAACTGCCCATGACCACCGTGTTGTTCATTGAGGTCCACGCTACCAGCGGTTGACGATAAAGCCACCGCCAAGTGGGGACGAGCAGGGGATAGGTCAATACACCTTGTCCCAGCCGGTGCATGACCGGGTCACACAGCGGCGCAATGAGGCCGACGGCTAGTGCAGTCAATGCTGTGACAGCCAAGTTCGTACGTAGAATTAGCAACAACGAGGCAATAACGGCGAATAGCAGATTTCCCTTGGGAATCAGGCCCAGGACCATTCCGCAAGCAACGCCGAGTGCCAGTTGACGTGGCGCCTCTTGGGCCGAAAACACTTTGATAATCAGCGCTAACTGCCGAATCCACCAAATCATGACACCCCCTATGGCGAAGAATTGGTCTCGGGTGATTGGAAATCCTGGATTTTCTCGCGTCACGTATGGCATCTACGGTCAGGGTGCCGAAGACGTCAACAATCGGCTCTCGTCGGTTCTGAGTGTTATGCCGTAGCCTTCTTGGGAGTGTCCGGCAGGAAGCTAGTTTGCCCGGTCGGTCTCAAAATGGCGGTCGGACAAAGGGAATGGTTCACGGCATATCGATTCAGAGTACTGATGCCTCGGCTTGTGACGAGGCGCGTGCAGACGGCCATATCTCACCCATCGAGCGTGCCGGGAGTTGAGCAATAGGTTTTCTTCCGAAAAACAGGATTCTGTCGGTTGTCACGGGAAGTCAGGGAAGGTAGGCGAGATGGGGTGTCGGCAGCAAGCGAAGCGGAACAGGCCCCGGTGAAGCCGTGCGATCGGAGTAGCGTCTTACAGCTGGCCACGAATGGTCGGTACGATCGCGTGGTTTCGGCCTATTCTAGCGCATTGACGGTCGTCTTGGCACACGATTTTCCGGTCAGATACCGAGTTGTCCCAATGCGTCGATTATGCGCACGACAATTCCGGAAATGTTCGGGTGGGAGACCTGGAACAGCTCTTCCGCTTCTTGCAGGCGGGTGATCATCCCGGGTGAAGCGAGGTGCTCAGTATCGGAACGGTTCAGTTTGGCATGGAGGTCATCAACCGCGTCTGCCAGGGCTTGGCGAGTCTCGTCGTCGCTTGAATCGAGCGTCTGGAGCTCCCTTTCCAGTTCCTCAAGTATCGATTGCAGCTTGTGAATTCGCTCGGGCATGATACGCCTCGCCAGTCCAAGGTCCAAAGGGCCTGCCGCAAAAAACGTCGGTATGCGTATGCGGCCTCGGGTGTTCTTGCGTACTGTACTACTAACTTCAAAGATCGCTACGTTCTTGCCAAAGTCCCAGCGACCAACGGGAGCGGGCCATTGGGGCCCCGAGCGGTAGCTCGGAGCTGGTTGGCGGCCCTGCCACCTTGTGTTGGTTCGTAGCGGGTTGTATGAAGCATTCTACGGGGCATTTCCTGGAAAAGCCAGGGATTCGAAGCACTTTATCGCTCGGCGGCGCTTGGCTTGGTGCCCAGGCGAAACGCGGATTCTGACCAACTTGGTAGGGGCGGTCCGTGAGCACGTGACCTACGAGTCTTACCGATCATGACATCTTGGACGCTCGCGATAGCTTGCCTTGGTTCAACGACGGCTTGTTTCAGGCAAGTTGGCAGGCGGGAACGGAACCTTCAACAGGGTCGATTCTTGTCTGGCGTGCGACACGGGTGTTGTTGGATCGACCATCAATGCAGGGAGCAGGGTGAGCACCTCATCGGTTGGAATGGCAAAGCTGGCGACGCGACTGGCTCTGGCAATATTGATGCCGAGGGCCCGACCGTTCAAGTCGACAAGTGGGCCTCCGCACTGCTCAGGTTTGAGGACCGAGTCATGTTCCAGAACGGCTGCAAACCCGACACGGCGATGACTCAATGGGCCTCCAAGGCGTTGCTGAAAGCTCGCGTGGCTACTGCCGAGTCTACCGGAGCGATTGCCCAAAGGTACGGGCAATTGGATCTTCTGGTTATTGCGTAGTACGGCCAGATGAACACGATCGCCGGGCGCGTACGTGGTAATTGCATTGATCAGCGAGTCAACGGTCTCTACGAATCGACCGTTAACGGCGGTAATGACATCGCCAGGTTTGACCCCGGCTTTTTCGGCGCCGCTTCCGGGCAGCACAAAATGGACACGAGGGCCCTGTTCACTTTCACCGAGTTGGACGCCAATCTTGCCACCCCGAACTCGGTGTGGCAGCAGGCTGACGATACCCGCGGTAATTGGGAGACTATCGACTCCTGGTGTAACGACCCAGCTTCCGCGCAGCGGTGATCCACTACTCTGCCATTGTATGGTGGGCAAATACTCCGCTGATATCTTCAGCATCGCCAAATCGGTCTTGTCGTCTTTGTTGAGCAGTCGGGCTTCGTATCGTGTTCCGTCATTCAGTTGGCAGGTAGCGGGACCATCAAGTTGGCTTGCCTTGGTCACGATGAAACCGTCATTACGTACGATCGTGCCCAATGCGACTTGCTTGTTGTTGCAAAGGACAATCACGGTGCTTTTGCTGGGCTCGCTAACAACGGGTATGAACGCTCGCAGAACCGAGGCGTGATTCCTGGAGTACTGCGATACGCCGTGCTTGGTCCGAGTCAATCCCATCAACTCCTTCAGCCAGCTCTCCTGATCGGGTGTTGAGTGGGCTGATTGTGGTGCTTGGCGAATGCTTTGACCGGTGCGATTTGCCGGCGGGCCCGCGCTCTGTGCACGCACGGCGTAAAGCGTTAGCGTGGACAACATCATTGCCATTACCAGGAAACGCGTCGTGATGCGTGGTTGAATCCGCACGGTATTATCTCCTCATGCGGGGATTTCCCGCTGGGGGCTAATCGGAAATAGAGCTTCGGCGAACGCCGCCCATAACGAGCTTGACAACGATGGTCTGTCCGTTGCGTTTGAGCTGAATGACAACTTCATCACCCGGTTCGCGTTTATCCACGAGTTGTTTTAGTTGTGTGAAGCTTTTTACTTGCCGGCCGGCAAAGGTCGTGATGACATCACCCGTCTTGAGCCCCGCATACTCGGCTGGCGATCCCGGCATGATGCCTCCGATCCTCGGATCATCGGAATTCTCGGGTCCATAGACGCCGATAATCGGTCGCCCGATGATACTCAGCAGACTGCCCCATGTTTGCCCGTCTGCCAGCCGGTCCCATGTCTGGCGAAACGTATCGACCGGCACGTGCATGTTCTTGGCCAGGGAATTCCCGATTCGACTGTGGATACCAATGACCTTGCCTTGCATGTCGAATAAAGGGCCTCCAGAATCGCCGCCGACCAGTGTGCAGTCTGTTTCAATCACCTTTCGTTGGATTGCCAAGATGCGGCCGAAACGAACAGCCGGCTCGCCGCGATCTTTCTGGTATCCTCCCGCATGTCCAAGAGCCAGGCACCAGGATCCCGGTTTCAGCACGGACGCGCTTCCCATTGGAGCGAAAGGCCAGGGGCCGCTGTTCTGCTCACTTGCGGTTGCATCGATCTTGATCATCCCCGCGTCCATGTCCTTGTTCATGCCGAGTATTGTGCCGCGCACCATACGCCCATCGGATAGTATCAGGCGAGCCTGCAAACCAGGTTGATGCGCCACATGTGCGGCCGTCAGTACATAACCATCCGGTGTGATGATCACGCCGCTGCCTTGCGTAGCGCCGACTTGGACGGCGACAGTTGTCGGAGTGACTTGGCTAACCAGGGCCTGCTGGTAGGCACTCATTTGTTGCAGATCACCGATCGACTTTGGCACGTCTCCAGTATAAATGGCCGCCAAATGAGGTGACAGCACCAGAGACTGTGGCAAGGATGATGCCGTTGCCACTAATGGACGTAGCTCGGTGCGGCGCGATGCGGCCTGTTGGGCGAACGTGGCTGGCAAAGTGGGAAAAGAGATCGCTCCAATGGCCAGAAACGCCCCAATCCACCGCTGCTGTCTCACACGGTCGCTCAACGCAATTTTCTTCACAAACGCACCAACCATGGAAGCTCCTGTCCCGCAAAAAAGAAGGCTCTCAGGCTATTGCATGCATGCACCATGCCAGCATGTTGGATCAGCGAAAAAGGTGTCGTCCCTGAGCAAAGCGAGAGACATTTGCATCATACCGAGTTTTTTCGCCGCGTTCTCGACTTTTGCCGTTTTCTGGGCCACAATGGCCGTGTTTGTCGGCGGTTCGGAGTGCCAAAATTGGGAACGACGCGTATATGGCAAAGCTAATAGTCGGCTGCGGTTATCTGGGTTCCTTCGTTGCTCGCCGCTGGCTGCAGCAAGGCCATCAGGTCTATGGCTGGAATCGTTCCGGCCAGCCGCGCAGACACTTACTGAAGCTGGGCCTTCGTCCGCTTGTCGGTGACTGGACTCGGTCCGATCGGCTGCCGGCTCTGCCTGAGGCCGATACGCTGTTGTGCTGCGTCAGCTGGGATCGCGCATCGGGGCAGCAACCCTACCAGGTCTATGTCCAGGGCCTGCGAAATCTGCTGGAACATGTGCCGCGAACAGTCCGCCGCTTTCTCTACATTAGTTCAACAGGCGTCTACGGCCAAATCGATGGCCGGTGGGTCGACGAGCAAAGTGAGTGCACTCCGGAGCGGGCCGGCGGCCGCGTGCGAGTCATGGCTGAACAAGTGCTGAGTCAGAGCCATTGGGCCGACCGGTCGGTCGTACTTCGCTTAGCCGGTATTTATGGGCCTG
>JAJSAJ010000167.1 GCA_024274855.1 Planctomycetota bacterium
ACGGTTTTCTGTTCGGCCAGGGCTTTGACACGATCTTTCGGTTTGGTCCGGCATTCCAGCAGGATCCAACCGTTGTAGCCCGCACTGGCCAGCAGCTTCAGCAGCTTCGAGTACGGATACGAACCGATATTCAGCTCGCGCACATGAACCGTATCTGCCAGGCGATCTCGAACCAGGTCGAAGTTGTACTCCAATCCACGGCCTTCCACCTCACCGTCGTTACTGTTCCAGCAAACGCCGACGTTCGGATGGGTCGCCACATCCATGATCGCTTTAATGATCGGCAGGTTTTGGGTTTCGCGCCCATGCACTTCCAGGCGGATTCGCTGTCCATAGTCCGCTCCGAACGCACCGACCACATTCAGTGCGTTGCCGATCTGTTCGATGGTCTGTTGTTGCGGAACGCCTTTCACCAGTCCGTTCGGCTTGACCTTCACGCCGGTCCCACCACAGTCGTGCATCAGTTTGATGTACGACTTGGTCAGCTCGATATTCTCTTTGACCTTGGCCGGATCATTCTCGTGAAACTGGGCGTTTGATCCGTATCCGACCAACGTTACGGGGCTATCGTCGAACCGCTTGCGGACATCGCGGCGTTGTGTGGCTGACAGTGTCGGTTCAACCCCGTGTTTATGGTGTGTTCGCAACTCGACGCCCAGCACGCCTGTCGCGGCACAGTTTTTGATCAGTGTGGGCAGGTCCCAGTCTTGTCCCCAGAGGTAGGTAACGAGGCCGATTTGCATTTTTGACGCTCGGACGGCCGCCGGGCCGGTGGCGGCTGATGCGATCGAAGAAGCTGAAGCGGCCGCGAGAGCCGACTGGGCCAGGAATTGTCTGCGAGTGACAGTCATGATGAAATCCTGAAAAAGATAAAGGGGATGCGAACATTCTCGCCAGCGAGCCGGGCAGGATAGGCAGGCGGCGTACCTGTCGAATCACATGATATCGCAGCCAGTATAGCACACGTCACCAAACAGCGTGTGTCGCCCCCCAGCTTCCCGGGGTGCCGCCTTCGGCTCTACCCCAGGCTACGGTGTATATGGCCTTTGGCCAAACAACTGTCTGTCCCCCCTCCGCAGAAGCCACCCGCTTTAGCGGGCGGAGCAGTCACACAAACAACCTACAACCCGCCTGCCCTCCCAAAAGCCCCCGCCCCTCGGAAGCCGCCCGCTTTAGCTGGCGGAGCAGTCACACAACCCACCCACAACCCACCCGCACCTCACCCGCGGTCATCGCGAGACGTTTCCCTTCCCTCGATTCCGAAAAATCTTCCCAGATTCTGGCGAAAAAAACGGTGCGAATGACCTAATGAGTCACATGGCCCGACGATACTCCGCCCATACGCTTGGTCGGGAGCCAAGCTTGGGTGGATCCGGAAGCAAGGTGGCTGACAGGAGGCGGAAAAATGGCGTCCAGCACAGTAGAAACTCGACCAGCGCGGCAAGCTCCGCCAGCTCAGGGCTCGAGCCCCATGGCCCAGGGGCGGTTATTTGACGGCGTGCAGGCCGAGGTCCGGCCGTACCAGGTGCGGATCGCCGAGAAGACGCTGGCGATGTTCCAGGGTACGTACCGGAATCGAGCTGGCCGGTTGGAGCGGCAAGCCGGTTCGGTGTTGATCGAGAGCCCGACCGGCAGCGGCAAGACGGTGGTTGGGTTAGAGATTGTGCGGCAGCTGCAGCGTCAGTTCGGTTATTCGATTGGCTGGGTTGCCATGCGCCGCAACCTGCTGCAACAAGCGAGTCTTGAGAACACGCGTCGCGGTTTCGATGTGGCGATCGAGTGGATATCAATGTTCGACAAACGTCCACCGGCCGTCGATGTCCTGGTTGTCGACGAGGCCCAGCATGACGCGGCGATGAGTATGGCCAATTTACACTGCATGATTCGTCCGAAGAAGATCCTGGGCCTGACCGCCACCCCGTTTCGCACCGATCGCATCAAGCTCTGTTTTGATGCGATTATTAAAGATGCGGGAATTCACCAGCTGATTCAAGATGGGTATCTGAGCCGGTATCATCACTACACCATCCCGCACTATACGCCCGAGATCGTCGCCGACTTCTACCTGAAGCAGCCCGAGTGTTGGGGAAAGACGCTGATCTTCTTTCATCGATTCGTACAGTGCGAAGCGTGCCGCCAGCTGCTTGCCGCCGCCGGCGTTCGCGTGGATATCGTGACGGCCCAGTCAAACCGCCTGCAACAGATCGCCGATTTCACAGCCGGAAAAACCGATGTCCTGATCAACATGGCTGTCCTGACCGAAGGGTTCGATTGCCCGGAATTGAAAACCGTTTTTTGCCGGCCCTCGGGCCGAGCATGCACGATCCAGATGGGCGGACGCGTTTTTCGCCGGCACGCCGAACACCCCGTAAAACAGATCGTTCAATGCCGGCGCACTCGGCACCCGTTTATCAAAACCGCCATGGCCGACCAGCAGTTCGTCTGGACCGAAGGCGAGTGGCGTACGTTGACATTGAACCGACGCATCGCCGACGTGACCGCTCGGGTTCGCGAGGCGGTCGCCAAAACTGACCCCCAATTGCCGAAATACATCCGCGAACGCCGCGGTCGCCCAACCCTGTGGAAACCGCCACCAGGTCGCGCGGCCAGTTGAGTGCGGCGGAACGATGCGAGGAGAATGCAAGATGGTGAGCGGGGAGTGGTAAATGCAAAATGCAAAGTGCAAAGGGCGGCGGCGGGATGGAGGTTGCAGGCGCACCTTGTAGGGTGTGACAAAGCTCGCCTCGAACCACTTAACGTACGTACTACAGCTGACGGCGAGCAACGGCACACCAGGCGGCGGCGAAACCGATGACATTCGGCGTGCGAGGAATCCGGAATGGGGAGTGCAAAATGCAAAGTGGTAAGTGGTAAGTGCAAAGTGCAAAGCGGCCGCTGCGGGATGGAGGTTGCAGGCGCATCTTGTAGGGTGAAAAGTGCGAAGGGGGAAATGATACGAGTCAGAATAACACCTGGGCACATAACGAACCCCTGCACCCAACCTGATCCCAACCGACCGGCCCTGAAACGTTGCCCATCATGGACACTAACATCGACACTAACATCGACACCAAATTGCAAAGGAGTTTGTACGATGACCGTAGCTTTTGAATATGGATTTACCGACGTTCGCA
>JAJSAJ010000168.1 GCA_024274855.1 Planctomycetota bacterium
CGATCCTGAATCGAATCACTAAACGGCCGAATCTGGTTTCGAGCCAGCACAAGTTCTCCGACCTGGTTCATCAGATGATCCAACAGGCTGACGTCGACACGGATGGTCCCCTCGATGGCCTGGGGATTTGGCGCGGTCACCTGCGTCGTTTTCTCGCTCGGTTTGGATGTGACCTACTTAGGTTGGTCACTCGCCACAAGAGGACTTTCCGGCACCACGTCCACATCCTTGGCAACAGACGCCGGCAATTCGGCCAACTCCACATCATCATTCGGCGAAGTCCCTTGTGGACGCGGGGGTGAGAGCGGGGATGATGTCACGATCGTCGAGGAGGCGGATGGCCCCTGCGTGACACTTGATACGGCGGCATCCACACCCGATTGTTGAGCCCATTGGCTCAAGCGACTTGCGAGTGACGTGTAGTCGCCATTTCCTTCACGACCGGTACTCTCGATCGTTGACAGTATTTCACGGACGGCATCAACCAGTTCAAGCAAACCCGTCGCGATTTCCGCATTCAATACAAGCCGACCGTCCCGCAGTCGACTTAACAGGCTCTCTCCCGCATGGGCCAGGGCTCCCAACTTCGAGAATCCAAAGAAGCCGCTTGTCCCTTTGATCGTATGCATCGTTCGAAAGATACTTGCGAGCCGGTCGGGATCACGTGGATTCTGCTCCAACACGATGAGATGCTGGTCCAACTGGTCAAGATTTTCGTCACACTCGACAAGGAACTCCTGGATAAACTCTTCATTGTCGCTCATGGGAAGGCAACTTCAAGGGGCATTCCCCTTGCCTGGATTCTTGAGATTCAGTCACGTTTCCACGATACGCCTCTTGGATCGTGACCCTACTTACCATGATAGTCCGAAAAACGCCCGTTTTCTTCCCATTTTTCGTGGAATCGATCGGATATGAATTGAACGGATTCGTGAAATGATCCTGGTAGGACGCTCGGTTCACTCGACTCGCCGATGCAAGCCAATGACCGTACGATGGCCTTTCAAGCCGTCGATCAGCCGCCACACGCATTGCTCTCGTGGCCCCCCTCACAACACTCAGGAGGAAGATCGACCGCCAAGATCCATCACCGAGATGGAGATCCTGCATGGCGTACTAGAACCATCTGCAGGCCGAGGCGCTCTCACCTCTGAATACCTGTATATACCAAACAGGTAAGGACGTTTATCACCTGTCACAGAGAACGGCGGACGACATGGCGATTACCTTCAATCAGCAGCCCCAGACCACTCGCTTCTGACACAGAGGTTCCTCACTCCCAGCCGCCGTCAGTTTGGCTTGGCGCTCACGTCACGCAGCGCGTGCATCATCGGAGAAACCAGCGAGAGCTTGCGCAATATCCGAGAAGAACGTGTTAAGAACCTGCTTGCTCTTGCCCCAATCAGTGATTTGGCCTTGGATGTTGGTGGCGGCCTTAATCCGCGTGCTGTCGTCCGCTCGCTTGACTTCGACAGATAAATCCGCTTCCAAAGAACGGAAATCCGAAGGGATGGCGGCCACGATCAGGCACCCATCATCGCGTTGCGTGACTTCGCGGATCGGCTGAGCACGTCGAGCCAGCGAGCAGAGTACACTGATCAGCACCGGTGCGGCAGGGGCGGGAAATTCAACCGTTCGCTGCTTCCCGGTGCGAAGACCCAGTTTCGTGGATAGCGGATGAGCAATCGAGGCAAGCGTTTTCAACGACAGCCCCGAGGCGGGGGCCAAGGCCAAGTCACAGATTTCGAGGAACCGCTCGCCACTGAGTGGACATTTGGCATCGGAGGAGAAGTCCGCAATTGCCTGTCGCACGTCTGGGCTCTGTATGATGACCGCGTAACGGACTTCGTCCAGCGAAAAAGGAGCAGCCGATTCAGCAGCCGATTGCGAGTCGCGAAGCGAGGTTCCGCAGCTAGCACAAAAGTTGCCATTGGCGGCCTCGCCACATTGGTGACAATACATGCAAAGATCCTCCCGACGGTAACAACTCGGCCACTCCAGTCGCGGCAAAAGTCTAGCGAAATGTAGCGGTTTGCACAACGTCGGATTCGACGCACCCCTTCGATAGACAGGACGGTGTGTTGGTGGTGGAGCGTCCTTGGCTTGAAACGCGCTCGGTCCCAGTTCAACGTTCAGCGACTTGATCGCGGAGCGGAATGTACTTCAGCAAACGACTTGCCCGGCATTGCGAACGTACTGCCAGCGGCGGAGAGCACGCTTTCCAGCGAACGACGTTCGCTGGGGAGTCAGCGAAGAAGCGACTCTTGACCAGCAGACGATGAATATCTGCAGACCGGAACTGCATCGTTGCCGGGGCCTGTCGAATCTCAATCTTGTCGTGCTCCTCGGTCAGCGTTATGGTTAGGTGCCGTTGCCGCCGCCGTTTCTCGTGCCGGACGAACCGGCAGATGGTGCCCACGAGCCGGCGGGGCGCATGCTGTTCACGGCGCGTCAGCCGGCTGCGGAGGCCACCAATCGGACTCGCGAACTGGTCATCGCCAAGACTGTCGATTTCCGAGATCCCGTTGTGCTGCTTATTGGTCTGCTTATTGGCCGGCAGGGTGCGGCGCCGCCGAAAAGCTCGTAAAATGACAGATGAAAACAGCGTCACAGAAATGAGACACAACATACGCTTGTAGCCGTTCACGGCGAGCGCAGGCACACCAGGATTTGCATGGCAAGTGAGAATTGAAGTTATTGTGGTGTGCCGGCGCTCGCGATACCGTGGTTGCCAATTGCCGAGGTGTATGCCGCGAGCTTGTCACCCTACACCTATTCTGGAGCATCCCAGCCGGGTATTGGATCGGCACTTACCCCGCGGATGCCGCACTCAACCAGCGAGACATAACACTGAAATGATGACCAGCGCATGGGCGCGTTGTAACCGAATTGTGGTGTGCCGGCGCTCGCGATACCGTGGTTGCCAGTTGCCGAGGTGAATGCCGCGAGCTTGTCACACCCTACACCTACTGCGTGTCCAGACCGGTGGCCGCTGTCCGTTCGGCTGCGGCAATTCTCCACGCGACTTCGTCGCCAACTTGGCCGGGCGTCGCTATCGTTGCTTCGGCTGCGGCCGCCATGGAAATCAGCTTGATCTCTGGGCGAGCATCCAAGGCCTGCCACTCCATCCCGCCACTCTCGATCTCTGCCAGCAGCTGAGCATTGACCCTCCACTGATTCAACGTTGGTAAGCCACAGCATGGCCCAAGTCACTCTCCTGCATCCACCTCTTGCCTCAGGTTGCGAAATACTCGTTACACTCCGCAGCCGGCGATCTGGCCGAAAACCGTGGCCAAACTGGCCCGTTTCTTAATGGCCACCGACAGGGCAAGCAACCAAACGCTCACTTTTTCAAATCACCACGGCGATGAGAATGAAACGACAACTTTTGTCATTGTCGCGGCACTACCGATCAGTCGAGTCGGCTTCTTCTGTGGCAGCACGCCAGAGGCGTATTACAGCGCCAGATGTGCCCGATGCGACGATGTCTTCGTTGGGCGAAATCGCCATGCAGGTCACGGCGGCCGTGGTATCAAGCGTAAACCTCTCCTGTGCAGTGCCTGCATCCCATATCTTGACGCAATGATCACCACTTGCGGAAAACAGGGTGTTGCCGTCCTGCGAGAATCTGACCGCGGAAACCCACATTGAATGACCACGAAGTGTTTGAGGTCCCGCTTCGCGGTCGCTAAGATTCCAGAGATTGATGGTTCCGTCCCACGACGACGACACCAATCGGCTCCCCTCAGGAGAGAACGCGAGGGACAATATACCGGACATATGCACCGGTCGTAGTTCGGTGAGCTTGCGGGCCTCTACATCCCAGAGTTTCACCGTCCGATCATAGCCTCCGGTCGCCAGCTTGCGTCCGTCAGGGGAGAACGCCACAGATCGCACTCTGCCGACGTGTACAATCTCTGTAGGAATTTCCATGCCCGTCGCGACATCCCAGAGCTTCGCAGTTCCATCGTCACCAGCCGAGGCGAGCAAACTGCCATTTGGCGAGAAGGCAAGGTCCCGGATATTACCTGTGTGGGCGACGACTGAACGGGTGCGATTGCCATTGCGGAAGTTCCAAAAGTCAATCCGGCCATCTTCGCTACCTGTAGCCAGGAGATCATCCGAGCCGAAGGCAAGGGAAAACACATCGCGTCCGGTTTCGAGTGGGGCCAGACTCTTCCCCGAGGTCAAGTCCCAAAACAACACTTCCCCGGTTGCGGGATCGGAACCTTCAGGAAAGGTTTGCCTAGCACGCCCGCAAATTGCACCTAGAGTCCTACCGTCTTGGGAGATCGCCATGTTCGTCACGGAGTGACCAGAAGCACGGTGGATTATTTCCGGGGCCGGCAGGCGGGTGAGGTCCCAGAATCGAACCTCGGGATCATAACTTACCGTGGCGAGTAGATTACCGCCATGTGAAAAGGCCAGGCCCGAAACTGCGGCAGAATGCCCGCGAAGCGTGCGTTCAGCGTGATACGATTGCATGTCCCACAAAATGACCGTGTTGTCTCGGCTTGCCGATGCCAAGCGACGACCATCGGGCGAGAATTGCACAATGTACACACGGTCGGTGTGTCCGCGTAACGAACAGAGGCGACTTGCTTTCTTCCAATCCC
>JAJSAJ010000169.1 GCA_024274855.1 Planctomycetota bacterium
CAGATCGTCATACAGGTTTCCCAAGGCCGCTCGATGTTGAAGGCACCGATTCGCTGCTCGGGCGTGTCGAAGTCGCCGCATCCCCCGCCCGCCCTGTTGTTGACCAGGATATTCTTTTGAAGAGACCGGCAAAGCAAGACGTTCTTAAGACCCTCACTGCGATCGAACTCCTGAGGCACGTCAAACCACATCGTGATCAGCGGGCCGTACTTGGTGATCAGCTAGGTCACCTGAGCACGTAGATAGCGACGATACGATTCAATATCCGATGTCTTCCGCCTGACTCGGCCACCGGGGCTGGTACGTGGGAAATCTGGATGGTGCCAGTCGCAAACGGAATGATAGGTGCCAAAGGCAATTCCTTGACGCTTACACGCTTCGGCCAATTCATTGACGACATCTCGACCAAACGGTGACTTCATGATATTGAAGTCTGTCTGTTTCGTGTCCCACAAACAGAATCCATCATGGTGTTTGGTGGTCAGTATGATGTATTTCATTCCAGCCGCTTTTGCGACGGCAACCCACCGATCCGCATCGAACTTGGTCGGATTGAATCTCTTGTACAGGTTGTCGTATTCCTCAATCGGTGTCTGCGTACCGCGAGACCAGCCGATTTCCCGTCCGGTCAAGCTTACCGGGCCCCAATGGATGAACATGCCGAACCGCATATCCTGCCACCGCTGAAGGGCGGCCGCATCGGGTGCGGGACACTCGATTTTTTTCACGGCCTTCGCGGCCGGCTTCGTATCGGCTGCCGAGACGAAACTTGCGAAAAGCAGGACAACACCAATGGCTCGAAAAGAAACTATCACGGTACGAGGCCTCCGGATTTCCAGGATTTTATTGAAACGTCGCGATTCAATACCACGCATTGGTCTCTGCAACTTCAGATACCACCGCTTGTATCATTGACCGGCGAGACCGCCAACCACGCCGCTGACGTACTCTCAGACGGCCAAACTGCTACACATAATCTTGAGCGTTAGTAATCCAGTATACATTCGATCACAGCCCCGGTGTTGTGGCGACATGCAATGTTGGTAGCATCCCATGACATTCCGGATGCCACGCTTCGTGCGATAAACTCGTGAACACGTAACTGTTTAGGATTGCCGGAAGAGCAACCTCGCCATTCAGTTGCCTTTCGACCCGCGAAAGTGCATCTCTTTCGTGAAGCGAAAGACGACTTTGTTTTTCCGCAACACTTTAACCAAATGGCAAGTGATCGACTGAACGGCAGGAAGACTAGAACACTAGGCTTTGTCCATTCCTGATTAGGACCGGCAGGTTGGACAACGCCACTGTTGCTGCGCTTTGGCCCAGCGGAGCGATAAGGGATTTGCTGCCGTATGACCGCAATACGTCCATTCCAAACCTTTCCTTCCGACTCGGTTTGCACATTGGACGGAGAGGATCGGACGGGGCAGTTCGCCCTACTTGGATTATTGGATTATCTGGGTTCCGGGCGTGGTTGCCACGTGTCGTAGATTTTTGCACTTTGGCCTCGCCAGAATGGCGACGAGCCCCACAGCGGCACGGTTGGTAACATCGACTCCCACTCGCCAAGCTCTTGAAACAGTTGCACTAAACGCTCCTTGTCGGCCACCGCCAAGTCTTTCTGTTCGGCAAGGTCAGATGCCGGTTGAAACAACTGTGCCGCACGATGCGAGAGACGGATCAGTTTGTAATCTCCATCCAGCACAACAGCTTGACCTTGAAGTCGCCAGAAGAGAGTCCTTGTGGGTGCGGTGGCTTCGCCACGCAATTGTGGCAGCAAGTTGATTCCATCATACGCACCGTGGCGCTGAACCATTCTTTTTCGGTTTCTCCTGTCTTCATAGTTGCGCGGCTTGCCCAGAGGCAACGGCTTGGCCTCGGCGGCGGCCATGAACGTTGGCAGAAGATCAAGGCTCGAGACCGGCCCTGCATGGCGTGCGGCAGCCGGCAGGTGACTTGGCCAGGACCAGATCATCGGCACGCGAATGCCTCCTTCGCGCAAACTGCCTTTGGCTCCTGACAACCGCCCATTCCAGCTGGCATTGATCGTCGCGCCTCCGTTATCCGAAAAAAACGTGATCAATGTATTCTCCAATTGCCCCGATTCTTTCAGGTACTGTCGCACCCGGCCGACACCCCGATCCAGTGCAAAGACCATCGCGGCGTAGGTTCGGCGTTTCTTGTCTTGAATATGTGCTAACCGTTCAAGATCCTCCTTTGTGGCTTGCATCGGCGTGTGCGGCGCATTGTAGGAAAGGAACAGAAACCACGGCTTGCCGGATTCACACTGTGCTCCCAGCCAACGCAGTGCTTCGTCCGTAAAGAAGTCGGTCAAGTAGGGACTCGAAAACTCTTGGACCGGTTTGCCATTTCGCTCGATCTGGTTCCTACCCTTGGCGGGAAAGTAGTTATGGCCGCCGCCAAGCATTCCACAAAAGTGATCGAATCCACGCACATTGGGATGAAATGGGGCCGTCGTTCCCTGGTGCCACTTGCCAATCAAGGCGGTCGCGTAACCCGCCGCTCGAAGATGATCGCCTAGCGTATACTCGCCAGGCGGCAGACCGAGCAGTTCCGGACGAGTTGCGTAATTGGCCGCCGAGGCATTCAGGTTCGCCTGATAGCCAAATCGTCGCGGGTCGCGCCCCGTCAACAAACCCGCGCGCGAAGGAGAACAGACCGAACTGGCAACGTAGGCCTGAGTGCACATCACTCCAGACTCGGCCAACGCATCAAGATTGGGGGTCTCCAACAGCTTGCTGCCCATGCATCCCAGGTCGCCATACCCCATGTCGTCGGCCAGTATGATCAAGATATTGGGTGCGTGGTACTTATCGGCTGAGAAAGCTTGATTTACAGTTCCAGTCGACGCTATGACCGCGAGTGTGGTCAGGGTGAGTCTCAAGAGTCCATGTAGTAAACGGACCGCTGATACCCTGAAGCGAGAACTGGCTGTGGTCCTTGCAGAAGACATGTCGATTCCTCCGTTGGCAGGCTTTGTCTGAGGGACGGCACGGAAAGCCACGTTCAGTATCGCTGGCTGATGCTGGCCGGGGAACCCTTTGAACAGATTTTGCTGTGCTGTGGCCGGACGAGATACAGAGATTATCTGAGTTAGCGGCGAAGACAGAGGACCGAATGACGTACGGCCAACATCGGAAGGCCCAGTCCAACCATGTGGAACGCCCCCCGAGCTTGCCTCGTGGGAGCGCAAGTCTCGTCAGCTAGATGTGACTGTAGCCGGTCTATCCGCGCTCAATGTTACGCCTATTCACCTCTCTGGCGTTTCCCTGCTGGATCATATTCTTCAGGAGGCCGAAACCACGCGGGAGGCGGTGCGGGCGGATCGTCCCGGTGTCTTGACGGCGTTCTGCGATCCGTCTGTCGAGCAGTCTACCATGTTGTCGTGGTCGAATCACGTCCGAAGTAGTCGGTTGCTTGACTGCGTGGCTGTTCTGTACAATCAGTAGATCAGTGACGCAGTTCACCACCTCGGTTTCGCAACGAACCATAGCCCCAAAGCGGACAGGATACTACCGTGCCACGTTACACGCAGAGCAACTCATTTGTGATTACGGTCAGCTGCGGATTACTCGGTCTGCTTCTCGCCGCACCGAATGCTTGGGGCCAAGTGAATGACCAGGTGAAAGAGAGGGCACAGCTCGCGTCTGGATCCGGCGATGGACCGGTTGCATTGATTGATGACACTTCTTTCGAGCGCGGCTTTATTGTCTGGTCACCAAGACCAGGAAGGAAAGTTGCTGTTGGCCAGTTGCAGCCTTTTGACGGTCACGAAACACCGGTGTGGGAGTTGGCTCAATGGAGCAGTCGATTCAATCTCGCTCAGGCGAAACGCGAAGTGGTTTCACCTGGGGTGATTCGTTTCTTTGACGGCGCCAAATCCGTAGTCTACGACTTTAGGTCCGCTCAAGAGCCCGTAGTCGCTCTCGCCTTGAATGGAATCAAAGAACGAAGCGGAAAAGCGCCCAAGCGGGGCGCCACCTGGCCCCACCTGTTAATCGAACGGAAGTTACTTAGCCACCCACGGTTGCCCCAATTGGACGCTGTTGATATTTGCATTTCGTATCGGCTGATTCAGCAGGAGGTTGAGAAACCGGCCGGATGGGATCCGCGTCGTCATACGGCTCAGTTTCTGCTCTATCTCACATTGCAAAACCAAAACAAGAAATCTGCGGGCTTTGGCGATTATCTCTGGTTCGGCGTCTCGATGTACGATGCGCGCTATCGCCACACACCACCTCACAAGATGGCCGACCTTGGCACCAAGAACAAGAAGGGAACCGGGAAGTTTATCTTCAACCCGGCCGGCAAACGGTATACACCCAACAGTGCTCACGATGGTCAGTGGATCACCATCCAACGGAATCTGTTGCCGCTGATGAAAGAAGCCTTGCAAGACGCTTGGAGCAAGGGCTTCTTGAGTGACTCGCATGAACTGCAGGACTACGGACTGGGTGGCATAAACTGCGGGTGGGAGGTCACAGGAACCTGGAACGTCGCTATGCAAATCAAGAACCTGCGACTGGAAGCAACGTTACGCGATTGATCGAAAGGGAAGGAACAGGAGACAAGAACACTGACCCTGAGGATGTATCGCACACCGTTGCCACGAAGTCGTTTAACGCCAAGCCGAAGGCGCCGGCTAACGTACCCTCGTTCAGCACGCTCCAATGGATGTTAAGCAAATGCTCAATCACGAATTGTGTTTGCCCGCATGGATACAAATCTGGTACTGTCCAGTCATGCCATCGAAGGGCGAGATTTCTACCTGAACGGCACTCGATCGCAATCGCCGCGTCGAGTTGCCGACCGATTGGCAAAACCTGCAGCGACCCGGTCTTGGCCCTGACTGCCTTGAAGATCGCTACGAACGTAGAGATTTGGCTTACCAGCTGACTGACTGGATTGCCACGTAGGCCGCCGATGCCATGCTCCGAAACAATGGCCCACTGCTGGCCACGATGGGCATCCGCTGCCAAGCTGTCCGGACCGACGACAACCTATCCGGGTACGACGTGCTGATCATCGGCAAGGCGGCTTTGACGCCGGACGGACCGGCGCCCAACATCATGCACGTCGGTGACGGGCTGACAGTGATCGTTTTCGAGCAGACTTCCAAAGCGTTGGAGAAACGATTGGGATTTCGGGTCCAGGAGTACGGCTTGCGGCAGGCGTTTTCGCGCGTCCCTGATCATCCGTATCTGGCGGACCTTGCCGCCGGCAACTTGCGTGATTGGCGCGGCACAGCGACCGTCCTGCCCTCGCGTCTTAGCTACGAACCAAGCAATAAGTACAACGGCGTGCCGGTGGTCCGATGGTGTGGTCTGCCGGTCCCGCGGCTCTGGCGCTGTGGCAATCGTGGCAATGTGGCGTCGGTACTGATCGAAAAGCCGGCTATCGGCGACTTTCTGCCGATCATCGACGGTGGCTTCAGCCTGCAATACAGCCCGTGACCTCCAGGACGCGGTTTCAAATCTGGTACGGCAAGGCCGGTACGGTTTGGCTGTCCGATATCCGAATGAGTCCGTGCGCACCACCGTCGGAAGGCCGCTGGACCACCGGCCTGTATCTGGACAAGCCACAAGAGTGGGACGATCCGTATCGCCTCTTTCGCTGGTGAGGCGAGCGGAGACAGAATGGCAAAGCGGTTTGGAACAGCAATCGCCAAACGCGGCGGTGTCGCAGGCCGGCCTCCAGCTGATCTCAACGCCCGGCAAAGGCTTGCCCCAGGATCTTACTCGCATCGCGCCCCAACGTCTCACAAATAGCGACGGCATCTGCGAACTCAATATCCAACGTCGAAACGCGATCAGCGTTTACGAATGCCACCGTACCCGACCATGCATCCGGCGAGCCCGGCAAGTAGACCGTTACCATGGAATCGGTCACTCGCTCGACTTCAAAAGCAAGCCGGGAGCAGTCCGCAAGCTGGACCAGTACCGGTTTCAGCTGCGGCTTCAGGGAGTCTTCGCCAAGACTGCCGGCCATTTGGTTCTTGATGATGATGTACCTGGGAAAGAGCATCTGCAGGTACTTCTCGACCAGGCCGGAGAACTTCTTGCCCAGTGAACGTTGCGCCACGAGCCCCCCCAGAAAGCAAACCAGGATGATCAGCCCGATCGAACACAAGACAAGAAGCATCCAGCCGCCAATGGTATGCACGGGCACGTACCCGCTAGTCGCTTTGAAGACCACCAGTAAGACCTGGACCACTTGTCCAACGAGGGCCCCGATGACCATCAATGGCAGAAGGAATATCAGCCCACCAATGGCCGTCAGCTTGAAGAATCCCAAGTGTTTTTCCATGTTCGGTATCCTGATTCGTAGCCGTTCACAGCCAAAGGTCGCGAGCGGCAAATGAGCTCGTAATCCTAATCCTAAGGCGGGCTGCGGCCGCAAGTCCGGAGGAAGTGGGCTGCAGACTGTAGGGATTCAGCTTCGGTCTTTTCGGGAAAAATACGCGCGCACCATGCACGTCTTCCACACACTAAGACTCTAGTCCTAATCCTAGTCGTAATCCACCCTTGCTGTGTCACAGCCAAAGACATGTCGACACGAAACACGCGGCCTGGTTCCGGTCGGCGTCTCGGTTGACTCACTTCGAACTGGCCGAGGTTGGATGCTCAGGGGAATCGCGTCTATACTGTGAGTGGAACCGAGTTGGTCGACTTAGTCTTGGCACACATTCCCAGAAAGAGAATACAAATGTCAGCAGCAGACGACAATCGCCAAACGGATGTTTTGGCTGCGAACCAGAGGTCAGGACATAGGATCTGTCTTAGCCTCCTGATTCTCATGCCTTTCGCAATGTTGGTATTCACACCGGCTCGAGCTGCGGAGTTTTCCGAGTTGCTGCGTTACATTCCGCAGCAGGCGAATGCTCTGGTCCTGGTGGACGCGGCGGCCATGTTCCGCTCGCCACTGGCCAAACGTTCGGACTGGCGGAGCAAGTTCGAAGACGCGTACGCGGCGAGTCCCATGCTCTTGCCACCCGGAGCAAATCATTTCGTGATGGCATCCGAACTGGATTTCACGTTCATGGTTCCCCACTGGGAAGTTGCGGTCATGGACCTGAATACCGACCGACCGATGAAGTCGATTGCCAAGTCTCTGAACACGGCCGTCGATCCGCTTGCCGACCTGAATACCGTCCGCACGCCCTGGGATGCTTATATCGTGAAGTTTCAGGATCGCCGCTTTGGGGTTCACGTTCCTGCCAGCCGGCAGGCGGTCGGCCGGTGGATTCGGCAAGTCGAGCAGCACAAGACCGCGGCGGTTGCTCCTTACCTCGCAGCGTTGGCTTCCAAGACGGATTCCCGAACGCGGCCTCTCGGTATCGCCATCGATTTGCGCGACGCGTTTCCCGAGCAAGATGTTCGCCAGGCACTCAGGCAATCCGCAGCCGCGACAAGCCACTCGCTCCCGATCGAACAGGCGGCCGAGGCAATTTCCCGAATCAAGGGAATGACACTCATCATTGCGATCGATCAACGAGTCGAAGGAACACTGAGTGTCGATTTCCTGTCCGATGTTACATTTCTTGGAGATGCAGCCAAGCCGCTTCTACTGGAGCAACTCCGGCGACTGGGAGCCAGCGTGAACGATTTGCAACAGTGGGATGCAACGGTCGAAGGAACGTCTGTTCAGTTGTCCGGCACGCTCTCCCCAATCGGATTGCGAAAGGTCTTCAGCATCTTTCGCATCGGACATTCCCGTTCCGTCGCAGCGGCCGCGAAGCCAGATTCTCCAATTCCGTCACCGCCCGAATCTGTTCCCGTACGACCAACCGATTCCAGTTCCGTACGCCCCAACACAGGTGTTATCCCAACCCAGCCAGCGCCGGCGCCTCACACACCGAGTAGCCCGGATTTTTCAAAACGGTACTTTCAGGCCATCGCCGGCTACCTTGACGAAATTCGGCGGGACATGGCGTCGGCATCCAGCCAACAGATCTCGCTTTGGCTCGACAGTTATGCGAACCGAATCGACCGCTTGCCCAGTCCTGGCGTGGACCCCGAATTACTGGCCTACGGGCGCTCGGCCAGCATGCATTTACGAGAAATCCTCGCGATTATCAACCGTACAACAGGTCAGGCTGCCAGCCAGCAAGCTCAGGTTGTTCCCAACTCTTCGGTCACGTATGGCATGATGCCCACCTGGCGCACCATCAATTACGGCGGGTACCGCATGCGCCAGTACGTGCCCTATTACAACCGCCAGGTCGATATGAGCGGTGCTGTTCAGAAGCGGCAGCAAATCATGCAACAGGCCATGCAGAATATTGACCAGCAGACTCGCAGCATCGCGCAGCAAATTGCCGATGAAACCGAAAAGATCCGTAAGACGATGAGCGCCCGTTACAACGTACCGTTGTGACAGGAGCGTGCCGGCGTTTGTAGCAAACGGGCACGTGGTTCTTCATCTTGCGCACAGTGCGTAAAGGTCTGCGGAAAAACGACGCGGATTGGAAGAAGAGTCGCACGCAAAGTCGCCAAGGAAAGGAAGAGATGTTGTTCTTGGGCTCGGCGTTCGGCCGATCGCGTGGCTTCGTGCGAGGCCGAACGGTTTGATGTGCCGTTTCCGTGTTTCTTTACCTGCCATTCTTTCTTTGCGTCTTTGCGTCTTTGCGTGATGATCGGGGGGGCCTGGCTCAACTTATCTGTGGAATGGATCAGGCCGCAGCGCAACAGACCTTACCACACCGACTTCGAGTAATTGACCATCCCAGCCTCGCCCTCCCATTTTGAGACAAAGTCTGGCAGTCGAATTCTCATCCGGTCAATTTATTGAGCCGAATACCCAGGCTAGGTCGTGTCTCGGAGAGAGTTGCGATGCACCACTGTGGGAAGACTCAGCCGCTATACAGCCTCAGGCACAACGTATGGCTTGCGGTAAATCCTCGTCAGCATCGCATCCGCTTCCGGGTCGTTGGTGAATGTTTCCTGCGCACCGATGAACTTCAGCGAGCGGCCGAGGCGGTAGGAGATGTTGGCGAGATGGCAGAGTGAAGTCGAGAGGTGACCTTCGTGGATGTCGCAATGCATGTCTTCGTTATTGCCAGAGCGAATTGCCTCCAAGAAATTCGCCCAGTGTTTTGCGCGTTCGCTCGCGGCTTCCTTGGATTGTGCGAAGGGTTGTTTCTCACGTTTGCGAAAGGCTCTCCAGGTGTTACGGCTGATTTCGAGCCAGCCCTCAGAGCCGTAAAAGATGTTTCCGACCTCCTGGCCTGTGCTGCCCTCGTGGTTGGTATAGCGACCGCGCGTCTCCAACTCGATGATCTTACCATCGGCGTAGGTGTAGGCGGCGGTCTGAGTATTGGGTGTCTCCTGCGTCGTTTTGTCGTGTCCGTAGGTTTCGACGCCACCGTAAACCATGGTGCCGGGCGTCTTTCCCTCGTCTTGCGTGAAGCCGAAAATCCCCCCAGTCGAATACACGTCGACTGGGTGCTCGTTTTTGTTCATGCCCCAGCGCGCGATATCGAGCTGGTGCGGGCCGGTGTTGCCGGTGTCGCCGTTGCCGGTGTCCCAATACCAGTGCCAGTTGTAGTGACTCCGTTTTTTGTTGTAGGGCCGCATCGGTGCGGGGCCGAGCCAGCGGTCGTAGTGAAACGTGGCAGGTGGCGAGCCATCCTTGCCCATGCCATAGGAATCGCGAGCCTTGAAGACAATCGCGCGCGCCATGTAGAGCTCGCCGATGCCACCGCCGTGCAGAAAGGTGATGGCCTGACGCACGTTGGTGGCAGAGCGGTTGTTTAGGCCAACCTGCATGCGCCGGCCATATTTGCGCCATGCTTCGATCATTTTGCGGCCTTCCCAGATATTGTGGGACGAAGGTTTTTCGACGTAGACGTGTTTGCCTGCTTGACTCGCCCAGATGGCGGCGAGCGCGTGCCAGTGATTTGGGGTTACGATGGAGACGGCGTGAATGTCCTTGTCGTCGAGAATCACGCGAAGGTCCCAGTTGGCCGTCGGTTTCAAACCGGATTTTTCCTCGGCAAGTTTCAAGGCGGGTGCGAAGAGCGCCTCGTCGGGATCGCAGATGGCGTGAACCTGTACGTTGTGGCTCTTCTTGAGCGAGCACCAGCGTGCGAGATGGACGGTACCCTGATTGCGCACGCCGATAACGGCGACCTGGATGCGCTCGTTGGCGCCGACGATCGCCGCATAGGACTTCGCGCTGAATCCCACGCCTCCGATTGTGATGCCTGCAGCGCTAATCATGCTCGCTTTGATAAACTCTCGCCGGTTGTGATTCTTCGTGTTCATGGGGTACTCGCATTCATAGGGTTCCAAACCGTCGAAACTCAAACGTCATCTCGTTCACTTCTCCATTTCTCCTCTGAGTCAACGTTGTATTTGTAACGAACGGGTGATCTGTCTTTCTTGCCCGTTGTGTTCAATAACAACATTTACGGTGTGTGCATTGCCCTGAGGCCGACAATTGGCCACGAAGTTGCCGTCAGGGGAAACGGTGACGGCTTTCCCGTTGACGGTGACGTTGGCACCGGGTGCCGTGACCCCGTACAATTCGATGGCAATGGGGCCGTCAACGAGTACACTTCCTTCGGCCGGCTCTGTTTCGACCAGCGCGGGCAGAGTGCTGTCAATGGCCCTGATTTCGTCCCGCACTGCAGCGCGGGCTTCCAGGATTGTGGCTGGATCTCGAGCAATGTTGGAAATATTCGGTACCACGCGCCGGCACAACTCCATCGCTCGACGCTTTGGCCGCACCCAATCGGCAGCTTTGCCAAAACGCTGCTTCAGTTTCTCTGTGTTTGCCGCGAGCAAGCAGAGGTACTCAAAGTCTTCAATACTGTCACGCTGTACGTCCCATCGAATCGAGCTTGTAGGACCTTGTGATGCAGGATAGATGATATGTGTATCGCCCGGCGGAAGATTGGTGCGCGGCGCGCCGTAGGCATCGCCCGACCAGGATACAATGGCCCAGTGCAGATAGCCGTCCAGATTGGCTCGGAAATTGATCCAATGCAGAACCCGCATGTCACTTAGTGGAAAGTCGAGGAAGCGATTCGGATAGATGTTTCCATAGGGATGACAGCAAATATAGAACCAGAATTCATTGTCGTCGCGTCGTGCTTCATAAGCGGAACGCCATCGATCGAAATGAGAGAGTTTGGGGACCCAGACCTCCAACTCGCCGCTGAAGCCGATGCCCTCGATAGCGTCAATTCGTTTGAGTTGTGGTGCCGCTTCGTGCACGATGGCCGATTTCTCTCGCCACGATGCTGCGTTGTTGATTGACGGCTCATCGGCAACGTGGATCATGGCCTTGTCAATCCAGCCACGGCGCTGCAAATGACGTTGCAAATCGGCCAACAGCTTGGGGATGGCGATCTTACCGTCCAAGGTCATTCGCTTTCCCGATTTCGCATCCGTAGCCGCGACTGACAGGAAGACGATCTCCGAACCGCTCCAGCCATGCGGACCGAAACGACAGACGTGCGAGATTTCGATTCGATCCGAGACGCCGGATTGTTGAAAAACTCCAATGTACTTGTCGAAAAGTGAATAGTCGAAGGTGAGCGAGCTGTCCGGCTTATGCGTAATATGGATAAGCGACCACGGAACGTGGACGACATTCTGGCGGTGATTGGCCATGAGCGATGCGTAGTGCTGCAATATCCTCCAAAATGGTTCGGACCAGAGTTCGACCTTATGTGCCTTGGCGACGCGGGAGGCCGAAAACCAGTGTGTCACGTACAAGTGACGCTTGTCCGGCAGAGTGAACGGATCGACAATCAGCTCGACCTGCAGTTCCTTTCGCTCTTCTCCCGCGATCGCAGCGACGGTTCCGCGGTACGTGCCCGGCGGCGCGTCTTTGGGAACAAACACGTTGAGCCAGACTGGCTGGGACGTGTTGGCGGGTAAGTCCAGGGTAGAACAAGAGGCAAGCAGCGGGTCCGGGATCTCGCAGGGGGCTTTGCGAAGTTGGATCCGTTCGGAGTGCGGCGTGTTCTGCTTGATCGGAATGAATCCGACGAAATTCCAGTTTTGGGTTTTTTCTATCACATATCCCGTGCTCTCGTGGACCAGCTTGCCAAATGAAAAACGAACGCATTTGGTTGGTGCTGTACAGCGAATGGCGACCTGAGCCGATTCATACTCGTTTCGCGCCACGCGAAATCGAACAATATCTCCATACTTCGAGTGCTCAGCGGTCGTATCGCGGAACACTTTCTTCAGCTGACTGACCGGCCAGATGGTCAGCTCGGCCGACGCGACGGATAGCGGCAGCAACATGTAAAGCAGAACAGAGAACGATTTCATTACAGTCTGAAGCGACAAGGAATGTGCGGTTGTATTCAACGCGGCCGCCTTCTTGGCGTCGGAGCATGGGTGAAAACAGTCTCGTAGCGAACCGGTGTGAGGTATGCGCTTCGCCGCGTTGTCGCCCCTGACAGCTGCAAGTATGATAGAAAAGCTCCCCTTCTTCTCGGGCACTTTGAAAACACAGCAGAATCGAGTGAATAAGACATCATGGAACCGTTCGTGAAAGTCAGCTTCTTCAGCCAGTGGGGCGACTGTGGCCGACCCCGATACGCTGAACGTTGTGCTGGTCAATCCTACCCGGCAGCCAGAGCCAATGCGCCGTGCACGACAACTTCTTCGCCCAAGGCGGCAGCCACAATTTCATAGGTGCCGCGGAGCGGTCGCATGACATAACGATCCACCTCTTTTCGAAGCGGCCCGAAGAAGATCGTCTCGCCAGCTTGCGGAACGCCCCCGCCAATGACCAGAACATTGGGTGCCAACAGCGTAACGACCTGCGCAAGCGCCCAACCGTACGTTCGTATGGCGTCTCGGAAAACGTCCGCTGCCAACGTATTGCCCTCGGCAGCCGCTTGAACGACCATTTTTCCCGTCAGC
>JAJSAJ010000170.1 GCA_024274855.1 Planctomycetota bacterium
CATCTTCGAATTGTTTCAGATAGAACTTGTCGGTTCGACCAAACACCTTCCAATCGACATAGCGCAGATCATCGCCCGGTACGTACTCGCGGTGCTCGGCAAACTCGATCGAAAACCCTCGATAGGGACTCCGATGTAAACCGGCAACGTAGCCTTCCACGATGTGACGGGCGCGAAGGTGCAGTCCCTTCAGTTTAGCCAGCGTCCGTGGATCGAAATAGTTCGGGGAGTTTGCCACGCGATTCCTCTTCATCACCAACCATCGGGACCGATTCGAGCAATCGACGAATGATATCGTCGGCTTTGAACCCTTCGGCGTCGGCATTGAAATTCAGCTTGATCCGATGTCGCAATACGGGTGCCGCAAGAGCACGGATGTCGTCGTGCGTGACGAAGTACCTGCCGTGCAGTACGGCCCGAGCTTTCGCACCCAGTACCATGTACTGGCTGGCGCGAGGCCCCGCGCCCCACATGATGTACTCGCGTACAAAATCAGGCGCATCCGGATCGTCACGACGAGTTCGTCTGGCAAGCCAGAGCGCGTACCGTGCAATGTGGTCGGCAACCGGAACTCGGCGAATGATCCGAGTCAACGCCATGACCTGCACGGCACTTAATGTCGAGGTGATCTGAACGTCGTGGTCGGCCGTCGTTCGCTTGACGATCTCCAACTCCTCCTCCTCGGACGGATAATCGACCCAAACGTGAAGCATGAACCGATCGAGCTGGGCTTCCGGTAACGGATAGGTCCCCTCCTGTTCGATTGGATTCTGAGTTGCCAGGACAAAGAACGGTTCGGGCAGCTCGTGCCGATCGCCACCCACCGTAACCTGCTGTTCCTGCATCGCTTCCAGCAATGCAGCCTGGGTCTTGGGAGGCGTTCGATTGATTTCGTCAGCCAGCACGACATTGGCGAAGATTGGACCGGGAAGGAATCGGTATTCACGAATCCCGGATGTCCGGTCCTCTTGGATCACTTCCGTGCCCGTAATATCGGCCGGCATCAGATCGGGAGTGAACTGGATACGGCTGAAGTCGAGCGACAGCGCGTCGGCGACGGTACGGACCAACAGTGTTTTCGCCAGCCCCGGCACACCGACCAGCAGACAATGACCGCGGGCGAACATGGCAACGAACAGCTGCTCGATAACTTGCTGTTGGCCGACAATGACCTTGCCCAATTCGCGAGTGATTTGCGCGTAGGCTTCGGTTAACGCCTCCACGGCCTGGCGGTCGTCACCTTCCAGCATTTGAGATTCGCCCATGAAACCGTCCTTTCTCGACACGATTCACTTTCGGTGCTTCGTATTCGCCTCTTTCCCGTCAGCCCATCCTGGCAGACCGAGTGCGACCAGCTGGTCGCCCGACGCGATCAGCAAGACCCCATCATCCGCCGATAGATTTCCCCCACTGATGCCCATGATGGTCAGCGGAATCGGTTGCCGTGCCATTCGCGGTTCGCTTTGATCGAAGACGTAGATTTCGTCATGTGTCGGCCAATAGACAAACGAGCCGGCTAGAATTCCACGCCCGTATCCACATGGGGTCGGACGGGCATACCCATGAGCCGACTTACCCCAAGTGGGAAAACGCCCCACGACCGCCCCGCTGGCCACATCGATCCAATAGAGCGCGTCGCCGCTGGCCAGCAAACGGTCGTGTCCAACGCCCAATAAGTGTACGGCATCGACGGCCTGTTCGGCAGGTGTCGTCCAGATGACGTGTCCCGATCCCGCATCGAACGCCATGATCCGATCCGAATCGCTCGGCGCGGCAATAACTCGGTCGCGGTAAAGCAAACAGGGATTCAGGTCTCGAGCCAAATGCCGGTCGTCTCCGTTCGGATCGCTATCGCTCGGTCCAACTCGCCGATAACTGCAGAGCCACTCGATTTGTCCGTCGGATGTGCGGAGCGCCGCAACGACACCCAGGTTTGTATTGCAATAAAGCCTATTGTTGCGGAGCGCCAGTGGGCAGTGTGTGATCTCGGCCCGCAAGCCGCTTGTCGGTGCCGCGCGGATGACATCGGTCTCCCAGACGCGGCGGCCCGTTGCGATGCGGTAGCAGGCCACGCGCCACTGCGAACTGACCGGATCACGGCGACGCATGCTGATGTAGACGTTAGATGAATCGGCAACCGGCGCCGCTTCGAACTGCCAGCCGGGTTGATTGGGGGTGATTCGATCGAACAGCAACTTGCGCGTGGAGAGGTCGATACCGACCAGGAAGCTTCGCTGCAAGTCACTCGACCCAGCCACATTCTCCGGACCGGTCCAGGCACTTCCCATGCGCGCGAACAGACGTCCTCGATTGACGGTAACGCAATAGCGGGGCACGCCGGCAACAAGCGTGCGCCGGGGGGCCGGTGCGATAGGCTGTCGCGTCCATGCGAAGATCTCGCCCTCCCGAGCCACGCCGGCAGGTCCCATCTTGCTCAAAGGCCACATCGGCCTGCCCGTTCTCAAATCCAATGCACGCAACGTTCCTGGCTCGTGAATGAAAACCACGTCATTCTGCGTGGCGACGTGATAGCTCAACAACAGCTTGCCGGATTCGGCGACGCGATCACGCTGTGTTGATAACGTTTCGTTGGCGACGTCCAGTTCGGCTAACGGAGTGCGCCAGAGTGGTCGCAGGGCGATGTCGATCGGCTTGGATAGCCGTTTGTTGCGGGCCATGCAGCCACCGAGTGTCGTCCAGCCCGCGGGGGACGCACTGACCGCCCACTCAGACGCATCGTTCGCGATCTCCGCAAGCAATGTGCCGTATCGACCCTCACGCCCAGCCAGCTTCCCCGATGCCTTTGGATACCAGTGCCGAAGACATGCCAATTCCAATTCGGCACGCGCGCTCGCCCCTTCAAGCAGGGACGCGAGAACAAGCCGAGCCCACACGGCGGCCAAAGGGATATCGCTGTCCGGATAATTGAGCCATGGAGTCCCTGATGGAGGCTCGTCCTGCCGCTTCAAGGATTCGTCCAGGGGAGGCCAGACTTTGCTCAGGTCGCGGCCTCGGAGTGCGAACCACCACGAAGAACCGACCGGAACGCCCAGTAGGTCCGCGGCTGCTTGGGGGACACCTAACCTCGGACTGATACGCAACCAGCAACGACGTGCCAGCGTGTAGTCCGCTCGCTCCAATGCCAAGTCGCCCAGCCGCAGTAACGCCGTATCGCCATCCGAACTCATCATCAATTGATCGACCACGCGACGGAGCTGGGCCTCCCCGTCCCCATCAATTGACCCATTGTCAATGGCTTGCCGATACCAGTTTGCTGCCAGCGAATCGACTTGTCGGCGATACAAGGCCAACGCTTCGGGAGCACGTATGTGCCAGGATGCCAGCTGCTGATGACAGTATTCGCGAAGCGGAATGAACCGTGAAAAACCAAGCGACTCCCACAGTGGAGCCGACTTCGTGCGGATTAGCTGGTCGCCCTGATTCTCCATCACACGCCGTAGTGTTTCAACGGCATCTTCCCACTGCTTTCCCTTCAAGAACTCGTCGACGTGACTCAGGCGGGCCTGAACATCATGACCAACCTGACTGAATTGGGCCTCGGGAAGCTCACTACCCGGTAC
>JAJSAJ010000171.1 GCA_024274855.1 Planctomycetota bacterium
GGCAACGGCAACGGCAACGGCAACGGCAAGTCAGTGCAGGCGACCGAGACGTCATAAGGAAGGGCTGAACTATGAAACGCATTTCGATCGATCCGATCACTCGATTGGAAGGTCACGGTAAAATCGATATTTTCCTTGATGACGAGGGAAATGTTGCCAATGCCTACCTGCAAATCCCGGAGTTACGAGGATTTGAAAAGTTTTGTGAAGGGCGACCTGTTGAGGAAATGCCCAACCTGACGTCGCGCATTTGTGGTGTCTGTCCCGAAGCGCACCACATGGCCGCGACGAAGGCGCTCGATAATGTTTTTCATATCGACCCGCCGGCAGTTGCCAAAAAGCTGCGTGAGATGTTTTACAGCATCTTTTTCGCGACAGATCATACGACCCATTTCTATGCGCTTGGTGGGCCAGACTTTGTGGTCGGCCCAAAGGCCCCGGCCGCCGAACGCAACTTGATCGGCGTTATCAACAAAGTGGGTATGGATATCGCCGGAAAAGTGCTCAAGATGCGAAGAGATGGCCACGCCCTGATCAAGATGATCGGTGGCCGCCCCGTCCATCCCAATTGGGGCTTGCCTGGTGGCGTGAGCCGCGGGATTAACGACGAGCAGCGAGAAGAGGTCGAAAAACTGGGCCGAGACGCGATTGAGTTTGCCAAGTTTTCGTTGAAGTTGTTCGATGACGTTGTCCTGGGCAACTCGGAGTATGTCGATCTGATCAAGAGCGACATGTACACGCACCAAACCTATAATATGGGGACGGTCGACGAGAATAACCACGTGAACTTCTACGATGGGAAAATTCGCGTCGTGGGACCCGATGGTAAAGAAGCATTCAAGTACGATTCGCAAGACTATCGGGATTACGTCGCTGAACGCGTCGAGCCCTGGTCATACCTGAAGTTTCCCTATCTGAAAAAAATCGGCTGGAAAGGGTTTACCGATGGTGTCGAGTCGGGCGTCTATCGTGCGACACCCCTTTCGCGTCTCAATGCGGCTGATGGGATGGCCACGCCTTTGGCGCAAGCCGAATACGAACGGTTCTTCGATGTGCTCGGGGGCAAGCCGGTCCATCCGACACTGGCAACCCACTGGGCCCGATTGATCGAATTGCTCTACGCGACCGAGAACTGGGTTCGCCTGGCGACGGATCCGGACATCACAAGCGAAGACTATCGTGCGTTGCCAACCGAGACACCGACCGAAGGGGTCGGGTCTGTCGAAGCGCCGCGAGGCACGTTGACACACCACTATGCAACGGACGAGCGTGGGATTGTGACTCGCGTCAACCTGATCGTCGGCACAACAAATAACAACGCACCGATTTGTATGTCGGTCAAGAAGGCGGCAACTGGCCTGATCAAGAAAGGCGAGGTCACCGAGGGACTCTTGAACATGGTCGAAATGGCTTTTCGCGCCTACGATCCATGTTTCGGCTGTGCAACGCACAGTCTGCCAGGCAGAATGCCGCTCGAGGTGCGATTGCGAGAGCCGGATGGGGTCGTAATTCGCCGGCTAACCCAATACCTGAGCTAATGGGCCCTCATTGCGGAGAACCAGGATATGCCCGTTGGCACCATCGAAAACCGGAATTCAGAAAGCCGGTCGTCAGGCAGCAGCGCATGTGCTGATGAGCCAAACACTCTGGGTCAGGACGATCGGCTGAATCGCTCCGTCGGAAGTGCGGCTATCCAAAAAACGCTGATTATTGGCCTTGGTAATCCGTTAGTGACAGACGACAGCGTTGGGCTGCGAGTCGTCGGTGCGCTGACGGACCGGCTGGCGAGCCACCCGCATGTCGAGATTGGCGAGGACTACTGGGGGGGGCTCCGATTAATGGAGCGGCTGATTGGCTACGATCGGGCGATCGTGATCGACGCGATTTGCACCGGAGCCGTTCCTGGAACGATCTTCCATCTGTCGCCCGATATGATGCCGACTCAACGCAGCGCGTCGGCTCATGATGTGAACCTGCCGACAGCGCTCGATTTCGGGCGGCGAGCGGGCGTTCACCTGCCTTTAGATGAAGATATACACCTGCTAGGCATCGAGGCTCAGGATGTGATAAACTTCAGTGACGATTGTACCCCCGCTGTCGCGGCGGCGATCCCTCGAGCTGTTGAAGAAGTCGTTCGGTTACTTGAATCGATGCTTAGTCCGCGTCAGGCGTAACAGGTCGGCGCAGTCTCCAGCCCCCAATGACTGAGGGGGTGCGGCTTGCACGCTGTTCTGTCCGTGCCGCAACGGCTGATGCGGCAGGAATGCTGTAGGAAGTTCGTGATAGTGAAGAGAGTTGGACCTACCGTGTCCAAATCGGTTGACCGGCGGGAGCGTCCGAGGACGAGCGAGCGTTTCCTGCTTGGTTGGAGCCCTACCACATTAGGAGAGCAGACGACATGATTTCGCCAGAAACTCTACGACGCTACCCGTATTTTGGCCATGCGAGTGATGAGCGTTTGCGTCAGCTCGCGATGTTTTCCGAAGAGCAGATAATCCCGGCCGGTACGACGATCTTTTCCGAGGGAGACAAGTCCGACTATCTCTACATTCTGGTCGATGGTGAGGTCGACATCCAGTACACGCTCGGGTCGGGCGAGTTGCGTACGGTTGACACACTTGTACCTGGCGAACTGATGATGTGGTCAGCGCTTGTCGAGCCCTATAAGTCGACTGCGGTTGGAACGACGCGTCAGGAGACCAAAGTGATTTCAATTCGCGCCGAGGATCTTCGGAACCTTTGCCACGAAGATCATGAAATGGCCCATTATATTCTGCTTAGCCTTGTCAAGCTGTTGGCAACGCGGTTGGAAGGTGCTCGTGTGCAATTGGCCACGATCGACTAGTTGGAGATCGGCTAAGCAGAAATCTTGACGGCTTGCCTTGGCCACCCGGTGAGGCTAGAGTGCGGGTCGGAAGTGGACGCTGGTTCGCTTCCAAGGGGTCAGACCCCAGCGGCGTGAACGGCTAGTTTCAAAGATCGTTAAGTTCTTGACGAGGTTCCAGCGACCAACGGGAGCGGGCAAGTGGGGCCCCGAGCGGTAGCTCGGCGTTGGTTGCGGCCCAGTCGCGTTGTGTGGAATGCGTCCTGGCCGGCTCATGATGTGGCTTTCACCCTCGCATCGTGCATATTGCCGTTGCCGCGTCCGGTGCGCCGGGAGGGTGTCGTGCACGAAATGTCGATTGTCGATGCCTTGCTCCAGCAGGTTCAGGAGGAGGTGGAGAAGTCAGGGCATGCCGGGCGTGTCCTCGGGCTCCATTTGATTGTCGGACGTCTGTCTGGTGTGCATGTCGACTCTGTTCGCTTCGCGTTCGAAATCCTCGCGCCCGGTACGATTGCCGAGGATGCTGAAGTGAAGATCGATCAACCCCAAGCCGAGTTGGTCTGTAATGTCTGTGGCGCGTGTAACGCAATCGACGAACTGACAATCTCATGCCCCGATTGCGGCAGTTCCAACGTGTCGATTCGAGGCGGCCAGGATCTTTTGTTGCAGTCGATTGAGCTTGAGGACTGAGCGACAGGAGTTGGCCTGGTTTATTTCCGTCATTGATGGGAGCATATCCGTGAAGATCGTTGCTGCCAAGAAGATCTTGAAAGTCAATGATCAGCTGGCCGGAGAAATTCGCGAC
>JAJSAJ010000172.1 GCA_024274855.1 Planctomycetota bacterium
TCGGTACTGTCGTCGACAAACAACTCGACCGCGTCCTGTCCCGTCCGGTACAGATGGATCGAGTTCTTCTTACCATCCGAGAAATAGACATTGCCATCGGCATCGACGGCGGGCCCTTCCGAAAAACCGTATCCGCTCCCAAGTACTTTGGCTTTAACGCCAGACCGCACGATCGCATCGAGCGGATTCGCGTGCAACGGACCGGGCCACACGATGAGAGTCAACATGAACATGATTCGGCCAATTTGAATTGATTGCTGTTTCATAAGTGATGATCCTCAAGTGGGTTTGGCCCGCAACCCAAGTGGCGGAGCCACGACCCGTATTGTCGAACGGACGCCCACGCCCGTTCATTCGACGGACCTGGAAGTCCGTCGGACAAGATGCGCGCACCGTACCCGCTCGTTTGCCCGGTCAACTCGACTCTATCAGACCATCTCGGAACCGACCTGGCAACCATCGGTTCACCGGCAACGTGCTGATTCCCACACGGTGTCGGCACACCCGTGCTTTCCAAACGATACAAGGAGACGTTACACTTGGTTTTGCTCTTGCGATCCACGGTATTTTCGCACCCGTAGACTGGTACGAGAGGAACTCACGACGTATGGAACGATCCGATTGGTCCTCACTGCAACTCGTCCAAGCCGCGTTGGCGGGCCAGACCTTGCCCCGTCCGGCCACGGGCCCGCTTGCGGTCCACTACTGCGCGAAGCTGATCGGCGTGTCGCTGCGTCAGTATACCCTGGATGCGCAGACGCTGGCCGCATCGATCCTGAACTTCCACGATCGATTTCACCCGGATGCGGTCTGGTTGTCCGCGGATACGTGGGTCACGGCCCAAGCGATGGGCGCGGAAGTCGGATTTCCGGGCGATGATCAGCCGATGCGTGGCAAGGGGACTCCGGCCATCCAAACGTCCGCGGACATTGACAAGATTCCCGATCCCGATACCGACAGCCAGGGACGCTGGCCTTTGATGCTCGAGGCACTGCACTAAGTCGAGCGATCATTAGGCGGACAGACGTTCATCGTCGCCTGTTTCGACCAATACCCGTTTTCGCTGGCCTGCGCCTTGATGGGCATCGACCAGATCATGCTGAAGTTGATCGACGATCGCCCGATGGTTGAAGCGTTGATGGAGCGGTGTATCGATTACACAACAGCCTATGCAACTGCGTTGGCCGACGCAGGCGCGAACATGCTAAGCGGCGGAGACTCGCCTGCGGGACTGGTTGGGCCCCGTCTCTACGCAGATGTCGTCATGCCGTACGAACAGCAACTGATCGCTCGAATCAAACAGCAGGTATCGATCCCGATCTCCCTACACGTGTGTGGCGACGCGACTGCCATTCTCGAGGGCATGGCACAATCCGGAGCCGACGTCCTGGAAATCGATCACCAGGTGGACATGCAGACGGCCAGTCGGGCGGTCGGGCCCGACATCGCACTCTGGGGCAATTTGGATCCGGTTGGTATTCTGGCCCAGGGAACCCCGGCAATGGTCCGGGACGCGACGACGAAACTGCTTCGGTTGGTTCAGCAAGTCGGCCACCGGCGATTCGTACTCAGTTCGGGCTGCACACTGGCTGTTGAAACACCATCAGAGAATATTTTTTCCATGCTGCAAGCAGCAGAGGAGTTTGCCGAACCGAATGGCCTGTAACCTGTTGAATAAAGAGGGACCGTCGTTAAGCCATGTCTCGGCGATCGGCGAGAACGTGTGAACCGGCCTCGAACGTCGGTCGGCAATGGTCCGAGTGCTCGGAGTTTGCTAGAGTCTTACTTTGTACGCTGCGCGCGTGGTTGACGATGGACACCCGATTTTGGTGTGCCAGCGCTCGCGTTAGGTCGTGACCGATTGTCTAGGTTCGTCGCGCGAGCTTGTCACATTCTACACGGGCGGCGGCCGTGCCGCCTTTGGTTTTGCTCAGGAGCAACCTTGTTTATGTCTCGAAAAGCACTTGGCGTGCTGGTTCACGGTGCGGGATGGGTATCGGCGCAACATATCGCGGCCTGGACGCACCACCCCGGCACCCAGGTTGTGGCCATTTCGAGCCGCAGCCTGGATAGCGCTCGCAAACGGGCGGCGGAATTCGATCTCCAGGATGTCGGCCTGTATGACAATCTCCAACAGGCACTCCAACATCCCGGAATCGACGTCGTTTCAATTTGCACACCCCAGCATGTTCATTGCGCCAACGTACTGGCCGCTGCCCAAGCCGGAAAGCACCTGGTTATCGAAAAACCGGCCGGCATTTCAATGGATCAGCTGCGAACCATGCAGCAGGCGGTCGATGATTCCGGCGTCAAGACGATTGTCAGCTTTGTGCTGCGATGGAATCCGCTCTTTCGAATGCTGAAAAAAATGATCCAGGATGGGGCTATCGGAAGACCCTACTATGTGGAAACGGATTACATTAGCAACAACGGAAGCTGGTGGTCTGGCTGGGAGGATGCCAGAACCGTCGAACAGGGGATCAGTGCTCTGTTGGTCGGCGGCTGCCATGCAATCGATGCTCTGCGTTGGTTTGCCACAACGGGTGAAGTAGAAGCAGCAAAACCGGTCGAAGTCTACGCCCTTTCGGGCGGATACCGTAAAGGAAGCACCCGAGAATACAACCCGTTATCGAACTCGTGGGCCGAGGGAGCGTCTCCGATGGAATACGACGGCCTGGAAGTCTTATTGGTCAAGTTCGACAACGGCGTCATCGGCAAGGTTTCGGTCAACGCCGATTGCATCATGCCGTACCGCTTCCCGATTCGGATTTTTGGAGATCAGGGATCGGTCATGGACAATCGCATCTGGTCCCATCAGTTTCCCGGTCAGACGGATTGGGTCGAACTGCCGACGATTTCGCCCGACTCAAGCGATGTCTCGCATCATCCGTTTCAGGGTGAGATCGACCATTTTGTCGAGTGCATTCAAACGGGAGTTGAGTCGCACTGTAATCTACAAGACGCGATCCAGACTCATGAAGTTGTTTTTGCGGCTCAGGAGTGTTACCGTACGGGCAGGCCCGTTACACTTCCGCTGGATTAGAATCCCAGGTGGTGCCGTGCGAGCGCTGCGAACATGTTTCCCGAACGAACAACGAGAGCGGCTCAAACGCAAGGCTGCTCCCTATTTGGTTGTGGCCCTGCCACTTTGGTTGTGGCCCTGACACCATGCGTTTAGCGAGAGGTGATCGAGTCTCGGCTTACCGGTGGTTTCGTTACCAATCAACGTCCGAACAAGAAGGCAATGGCAAGGATATAGGCGGCATGAACGATTTGCGCCACGTTTTCAAAGCCTGCCGCATCCACTCGGGTCGAGCCCGTGTCGTGATAGTCGATTGCGGTTGAACGTTCACGTCGAGGAAGCCGGCGTTTTCGGCTTGGCGTTGAACGGAGGATTTTGCAGGCGTGCTTTTTTTGCGATACATTGAGGACATCACGTGATGGTTAATTCGGGGATCATGGTCCGCCGCGCCGACACCAAGGATGCCGCGTCAATTGTGGCGTTCAACAAGGCAATGGCCCGAGAGACAGAAGACAAGCAGCTCGATCCGTCCCTGGTGTCACCGGGTGTCGAGTCGATGGCAGAAGGACGTAGTGATGGATTCTATCTGGTTGCGGAACATTCGGGCGTCATCATTGGTTAGCTGATGGTCACGTACGAATGGAGTGACTGGCGCAACGGGCTTTTCTGGTGGATACAAAGTGTTTTCGTAAGCCCGACTTTTCGCCGACGGGGCGTTTTTCGCGCATTATTCGAGGCTGTTCGCTCAGAGGCTAGTTTACGCTCGGATGTCTGTGGTGTACGCCTATACGTGGAACAAGATAACCGGATAGCACAACAGACGTACCATGCACTCGGCATGACTGAAACACCCTATCGAATCTACGAGATCGAGTTCGAATAGCCTCCGTGAGGCGAGCGACCGTGCGACAGGTTTCGATCGCACGCGAGAGAAGTGAACAAGCCGATTCTGCATCGAGTCAACTCGACAAGACCCGAGTTAACGTCAAACCCATCCGTATCGTACGAGGAACATGCTGACCATGAGTGGAATTGATATTGCTGTGACCGTGCTGTATTTGGTCGTGATCGTCACTTTGGGGTGCACGGCCGGACTGATCAATCGGCGGCGAGGTTCCGGGGACGCAAAAGAGTATTTCCTGGCTGGTGGGACGTTACGTTGGCCGATCATCGGCATGGCGTTGTTTGCAACGAACATTTCGTGCGTTCACTTGGTCTCCCTGGCGCAGTCGGGTTTTGACACGGGGCTGTTGAACGGCAACTTTGAGTGGATGGCCGCCTTCACACTGATCATGTTGGGCGTATTTTTTGCACCCTTCTATATTCGCTCCCGCGTATCCACACTGCCTGACTTTCTCGAGCGGCGATACTGCCGCGAGTGCCGCGACTGGTTAGCCGTTCTTTCGATGATTTCGGCCGTTACGATTCACATCGGGTTTTCCTTTCTAACCGGTGGAATCGTTTTGAAGTCGCTTTTTGGCGTCGACATGTACCTCAGCATCGTAGTTGTGGCCGCCTTAACGGGCCTCTATACGATTATCGGCGGCCTGATGGCGGTCGTACTGACCGAAGCGATTCAGACTGTGGTACTGATCCTGGGCGCGATGCTGATCACCTGGTTCGCATGGGACAAGATGGGCGGCTGGGATGCCATGACAGCCGTACTGGCGACGAAAGACGCACTCGGCGAAGATACGCTGAATAAGATCTCGATGCTTCGGCCGGCGGGTGATCCGAGTGGGATGCCTTGGTACTCGATTTTCCTCGGGTACCCGGTCCTTGGGATTTGGTATTGGTGTGCCGATCAAACGATCGTCCAGCGGGTACTGGGCGCTCGGAGCGAAAATGATGCTCGAGTTGGTCCATTGTTTGCCGCCATGATCAAGATTCTGCCGGTCTTTATCTTCGTCATGCCGGGACTGTTTGCGTTCACGCTGGCCCATTCCGGGAAACTGGACCTCACATCGATCGAGAAGTCTGGCGAGCGAAATGTGCACGTTCTGGTGGCAACAGGGGACCTGAAACTAGATACCGAAGCTTTGAAACAGGCGGGGCTTTACGACGAGACGACACACGCATTGCAAGTGGACGAAGCGGAAAAGCAGAAGTTGGTAGATGCATCGACCGCATCATTGATTCGCGAGAACGGGGGCCATGTTTACGACTCGAAGGGTATCTATGGCGTGATGATTACGCAGTTGATGCCGACAGGCCTGGTGGGAGTGATGGTGGCCGCCTTGTTGGCTGCGTTGATGTCGACTGTCTCCGGCGCTCTGAACTCCATCTCGACGCTGTTCAGTTACGATTTGTACAAACGCTTCAAACCGGATGCCAGCGACAAGCAGCTAGTGCTTGTTGGACGCATCACCGCACTTCTGGCCCTGTTGCTTGCGATTGGCCTGGTCCCTCTGCTGAACGGATATCCCAGCATTTTCAATGGCTTAAACGATATCATCGCGCACATTGCGCCACCGGTTACTTGCGTCTTTGTACTGGGCGTCTTCTGGCCCGGCGCGTCGGCCATGTCCGCCAAATGGACTTTGTGGCTCGGCTCTGCACTCGGAGCGACAGTGTTCATCCTGAAGACCCTGGGCGATGCAACTCCGTTTGCCGCCTGGCTCGATTGGCTGTCCGACGGCTCGTTCATGATGATGGCCTTCTATCTACTCTGCGTCTGCATCGCGATGCAAGTCACCTTTTCGATGATCTGGCCCGCGGGAGAATCGGAACGTAGCAGCAAGCTGTATTGGGAACACCCCCTGATGCCGCTGAAAGACAAGGGATGGCCGGGAATCGGCAACTACAAAGTCTTATCGGTGGCGGTAATCGCCATCATGGCCGTATTGTACTATATCTTCCGTTAAACAGATCCGCCTCGATCCCTGGCCGGATTGCACGGTCTTTGATCGTAACGTCGTTCACCACGCGGGAGGGCGAAGTTCCTGCTGAGCCGGTGAAAAGTGTCGACGCTGGTTGACGTTACGGCTCAGCAGGAGCTTCGCCCTCCCGTTGACCTAGCTTGCGATCACTGCCGATTGTGCGTCATTTTAGCTCGAACCTGTTTTTTGTGATGGGCGACACTCACTTGATGGATTAAAATATTGGTTTGCAGCTTTTGCGCGCCGTGCTCGCATGTTTGGAGGTGAGTACCTTAACCTGGTGTGCCGCTGCTTGCCCTCGCAGCCACTTCGCGGGCGCTCGGTCAAAATAAAATATTACAGACAAAGAAGCCCACTTAGGATTCGCTAACCAATAACTGTCGCACTCTTCCGCCTGCAGACCCCCATGGGCTCGCCCCATGGGTGAATCAGTCTCGCAGCTAAGGAGGATCGCCGCCCGAACGCCCCCCAGTTAACGCGACAACAATTGATTCGCCGGTCCTTAAGATTCTGTCTAACGTCAATTACGTTCCTTTCGAGTTTCATGGTCCGTATCATTGAGGTGTCACTATGAGCAAGTTTGTCACACTGACGATTATTCTATCCATGGTCGTTGTGGCCGATCGGAAAGCGCCAACGAATGTCAAACCTGCATATGGAAAAACGAATCCGACTCCGGAACAAATCGCAAAAGCAAAGATCAAACGATATGGGTCCGTGATCGAACTGCGACCGGATAAAGAACGGTTGTACCGCGAGCTACACGCTAACGTCTGGCCCGAAGTGGTTGCCACAATCAAGAAAGCAAAGATCCAAAACTATAATATCTTCGTGGCAACAATCGGCGGGAAGCGATACCTATTCAGCTATCTCGAGTACAATGGAAACGATCCCGAAAAGGATCTCGGAGGAATCGCCGATAATCCGACGACAAAGAACAAATGGTGGCCGCTTACCGACCCGTGCCAGAAGCGGATTCCCGGAACACCTGAAGGCAAGCAGTGGCTCGACATGGAAATGTTGATGCACATCGACTGATGCCGACACCGGCCAATCGTCATCGTCCGAGAATCCAGGTCGGCTATTGAAACGCGATCCGCAACAGCGCGTAGAGTGATTCGTAGCGTTTCAATACATCCTGGTCGGGTTCCGCCAACCAGTGGAATCCCATCGCCGCATCGTTGAACAACGAGCCGAATCCGATGACTGTGACCGAGCCTTTGCCATAGGACAGACGGGTGGCTGCCGGCAGATCGTTCCATTGGGCGATCGGCTCACCGCCCGTAATCCTGCACGTCATTTGCAAGGCGGCCGATTCTTTCATACCGGTTATTTCCAATGGCTTATCGACCGGATCAATTGAAAGATGGCTCGACTGGACTCCGAACAGCATCAGAATGCTATTCGCGGTCGAGTCGCCGATATCAGGCGTATCAACCACCAACAGCTTGCCGCCACTGTGCACCCATTGGACCAAGCGTGTTCGGTAATCGTGATCCGGAAGTTTTGTTGGGCAGATCAAGACCAGCCCGTCTCCATCGAACACTTCGGGGCCCGAATCGCGAGAGATGTACGCGCCGATGCGCGGTATCCATTGCTCTAACATACCATAGCCAACACCGTCCGGAGCATCGGCAAAGGCACCGGTGAACAGGGGCACGTCCGACAGAGTCCGGTCGATCACAATGTGTTGCATTGGGTGATCCGTCGACAACGCCGGCAGTTGCGCTCGCTGCCAGACGACCATGCCCAGACTGGCAACGGTCCAGCCAAACAGACCGGCTGCAACCAGCACGATCCAGCTCCCCTGATATTTCTGTCCAAACCACCAGCCGGCGACTGCCAGCAAACCGCCGAGTAAAGTGCAGGGAATCGCAATCGCCATGCGCAGCAGCACAGAATCAAACGGGCTTGTATGATTCAACCACTCGAGCATCCCCATGAACAACTCACGTTTCCCCGGCTGAAAAACGCAGAAGTTGGAAAAGAGCGTCGAATCGGCAAACGCGGCAACTCGTCCACGACCCGCCGTGGTTGTCCACAGCTGACACCAGGCACCGTATTGCATATAGGGTCGATACTCTGCTTGCGGATGGTAGTTCGACTCCTGATAAGCAGGCGGCAGATTCCACAGGCCCGTGTTGCGAATCGCCATTGTCCCGACACTTGTTCCTGGATCAATGGAACACGAAACGGCGAAGTTCATCGGAGGTAGATCCTGGAGAATCGGATGGACGATGCGTGGTGGGTCATACGGCTGCTTGTAGGGACTACCTACCTTGAACAACAGATCGTTTCGAAACGTAAACCCAAACCGGCGGCCGATGTCATTGAGATACGTGTTCATATTGAAGACGTTCGTATGGTCGCCAATCAACAGTGCGGATCCGCCACGTCGAACGAAGTTCACAATGGCCTCGACTTCCTCACTCGAGTATCGGGCCGTCGGTGTCTTGATGATCAATACATCGCAGTCGGCAAGCTGATTGTCGTCAATCGGATCAGACTCGAGAATCCGCCCCATGCGGTAGAACTGTTGGCAATATGCGTAGATCGCCGCGTAATTGTACGACCCAGCCTCTCCATATACTTTTGTCCCATACGGCTCCGTCGTCGGCTCCCAGGTCGAATGACGTTCCACAACCAACACCCGGCCCGCCTTGCGATGTCCGATCGGAGACCAGATCCACATGCTGGTCAAGATCACGACCCCGGTGGTGGCGAGCCCAACAGCGACAGAGATCGGCATGGAGCGGCGTGCTCGCGTGGCAATGAGTGGCGCATTGGAGGGCGAGTCGACCCGCCTCTTGAAAATCATCGCGACGACGAGTGCTAGTGCGACAACCAACCCAAAATGGGTCCACGAGCTGACCAGGATTATACCTACATTTGGAAACAGACCAGCATCGGCTCGCAAAATCTGGTGCAAAATCAGATCGATCATTGTGATCGCACGCAGCGGAGCCCAAAGAAGAACAATGACCAACAACGTGCACGTCTTGCGAGCAAGACCGGCCCAACCTCGCTCGCGCCCGAACGCAAGGATCAACAGGACGATCGCCCCGGCGGCAAACGCCACACTGGCCGGATCGAACAACAGCTCCCAGGTTGCCGCAACACGTTCGGTGCCGTAAGCGGTGGCTGCGACGATCCAGGATCCGTCGAGCGTCACGTCTGTTCCTAGTAGACGTGTTGCAACCAACAAGGGACGTGCCAGGACCGTCGGCAACTCGTGGCCGCGCGCAGTGCCGACTTGATACACTTCCAATGTCAATGATTGGACCAACAGGACCAGACTGGCCAACATGGCAGCTCGGCCCAGAAGTCGAGGCCAACGATCCGGTAGGGGCGTCCGATCAAGAGCTAATCCAATGATCAGCAGCAGGGGAATCGCCTTTTGCGGGATCGATAACCACCAGAGTGCGGGCAGCGCCAACGCCATGGCCAGGATCCGAAGTCGGCGGCTTGGCACACCGATCGGCACATCAGTCAGAAGCCATGTGGCCGCCAGCAAGCAGACGCTCCACACCCAATAGTTTGCCGGTTGGAAGAAGTCCGTGCCAAACAACCAGGAACCGGCCAACAGAGCGATTGCAAACCAATGACGCATTACGATCCCCCCTCCTTCGAGCTCGAATCACCTTGCGGCAAATCGCCCGGTGAAGAATCGTTTTCCGTGGAAACCGGCGGTGGAGTCCAGGGACTTGTGTCGACCAGCTGACTGATCAACCAGCGCCAAAACTGGGCATTGTCATGTCGGCCGTCGAACGGTTCGCCTCCGATGTATTCGAGGTTCTTGTTCATGGCAAAGCACGTATCACCGATCAGGACAACCGATCCGCGTCCAATGTCGCGGCGCACCACAATCGGTCGACCATCTTTGCCGGTGACCAGGACGATCGGCTCCTTGCCTGAAGATTCAACCGGCCATGCGGCGAAAAACGAAACGCTGCGGTCACCATTTTTTTGCTCGGAGTCTTGCGACCCGACATAAACCGCACTCAGCCGGCCCATCGGCTCGGGTTCCACGCTCGGGTCCTCCGTTGGAACAGGCGAAATCGGCACATGCAGTTGGAACGTATGCAACAGAGAGTTACTGGCAGCAGCCTCTTCGGCCCCGACCATCTGGATGAGAATCCCGCCTCGCTTGACGAACCGGGTGTACGCGGCCCGTTCGTGCCGCGAAAAACGGCGAGCCGGAGCGAGCAGGACGACCATCCCCGCTCGCTCAAGTTGCTCGTCCGTCATCTCGGTCGTGACAATCGGCAAATAGTCGGATCGCATCAATGTCAAAGCCAGACCGTTGATCGAATCGTATCCCCAGTTCTGCCAGCTGAACTTCTCCAAATGCGACGCGTCTATACAGGCCAGTCGATTGGCGCGGCCCGGCTGTTGCTCGGTGGCGGCAATCCAGTTACCATCGGGCACCGACCGCAAGAAATGGTGATTCAGACCGTGGCAGGCAACAAGCGTCCCACAAAACACGAACAGCACACCCGCACGTAATAGCGGCGAGGATCGGAGCCATAATAGTCCGGCGAGTACCAGGCAGCACAGAATCAGAATGCACTGTCGCCACAAATCCTGGGCCGTGGATGGACGATTTGCCAAATAGTCCAGTGTCCCTCCAACGACCGGCCATCCCGTTGCAATGTGCCCGTTCGACCAACCGATTCCGTTGCCCAACACCATGACGGTACCACGGCCAAATGGCTGTTCCGCTGCCAACACAAGGTCTCCGAGCTTCCCACCGGAATCGAACGGACGACCTGTCTCCCAAGTTGCACCTTGCTGCGGAGCACTCCAGCCCCATCGCCCCACAATCAACGGCCTGCCGCGCCATCCCAATTGCATTGATGCGCCGCCATCAAACAGCAACGGCATGTTTCCCTGTACGCGCGAGTCGGCGATCGGGTGATGAATCCAAACGGAAGATTGCCGCCAGTCACCAGTCGCTGAAATGGAGGCATCGCGACGCACTGTGATTCGCGACGGTTCCATCAGGCGGGTGATTATGTCGTCCTGCTGTTGTTGTGGATAGTAACCATCGGCAACCACTAACAAAGCCCCACCGTCCCGCACATACTTCCAGATTCGTTGCTGCTGCTCCCGCGTCAATGACCGGTCCGGGTACAACAACAAAAGAACATCTGCCGCCTTGAGATCTTCATCTGAAAAATCTGATGTCATGTAAAACTGTGCACCAAGACTCTGCGCGAAGAGTGGCAGCATTCCGAAAACACCGGCCGACTGCTGACCGTAAGAATCATGCTCGGGAAAAAACCAATCGAGCTGGCCACGCTCGTTCGCAATAATGGTTCGCCCACCCAAGTTGGCTCGATGAAAAACGGATGTGCCGATGATCGGTAACGCAATCGCCAGACACCAGGGGCCATAGACGGGGACAAGGTGCCAAAAACCTCGCTTCGGTCGTGTCGTCTCGCTCGTTTGGATGGGATCAATTGAGGCCGGTTTCCAATCCGCCCATCGAAGCATTCCCATAGCAACGACGCATTGGATACCCGCTGCGATCAGTGGCAAGTTCCAAGGGAGCACCTGACGCACAATCGTTGCCCACTCCAACGGAGGTGGAACGTATGGATTTCCAGCCGGTAACGCCGCAGCGACGGGAAATAGTCGGAGAACTTCCGGAGTCATGGCAAGGATGGTTAAATAGATACAGTGCCCCCCCAACACGGCGCCGGCTGCCCAAAGTCCGTTCTTCCACGATCGATGCCGGATGCTGAACAGCCATCCCATCGTGAATAGACTCATCAACACCAGAAAATCCAGCCCGGCAAAGGTCGCGCCGATGCGCAGCGAGTACCCCGTCAGCCGAGAGACGATGTCCCCCAAGGCGTTTCCCAACCGATCGCAAGCCAGCCAGACAAGAGCGCTCGATTCGATCGCAAAACGAAAAACGGCCAAAGCGAAAATACTAAACGCGACGATCGACAGTACGCGACGGTCGACATCGCGTCGTACGGTTGCCAGTAGTGACACTGTCGCGGCGACAAGCAACGTCGCGCCACCATGTTGCGAACTCGTGATCAAGGCAAATACCAGAACCAGCAGGCCAGCCGTAATCGATTTCCATGACATGGTGGGGTGGATCGTCAGAATGGCCACAAGCATCAACAGCCAAAGCAGGACCGATTGCAGCGGTCCGGCCAACAGGCCAACCGAACCGGCCGAGACCCAGGCTGCCAATAAGGCACTGATCGCCGCGACGATAACGGACCTCGACGGTGTGCCGCCCGCCTGAGTTGAGCATGTCGATGATTCCGGCACCGTCTTCTCCCTCCGAATAAACAAAGACCTGCTTCCAGCATAATTCGAGCAGCAGCAGATGATACCTGTCCGGAAGGAGCAAAAAACAAAACCTCAAAAGACCCCTGGGAAAATCCGACTGACGATGCCCAAATACCGTGGCCTCCGGGACGCCCGGAATCCCTGCCTGCCAAACGCGAGCGGTCTGGCACTGCACGTACGGTGCACATAACGACACACGTCTCGTTCCGGCAAACCAAAAAACAGCCCAGACCGTCATGTGCGGGCTGGGCTGTTCCGGCAACAGATTAATTTTCTTGCGGTACTACTTCGGCCAACCACCTCCGCAAATGCGAACACTTCGAAAGTAGTCACACCGATTTCTGATACGATTCGCCGAGTCAGAGACTAGGCAGCTTTCTTCGGAGCAGCCGGGGCCTTCGGAGCTGCTGGAGCCTTCGGGGCAGCGGCGGGGGCCTTTGGAGCAGCCGGAGCCTTCGGAGCAGCCTTCGGAGCCTTCGGGGCAGCCTTCGGGGCCTTCGGCGGGGCGGCCGGCGTCTTCACTTGCGCCTGTTTCTGCTGGACAACAACCGGACCAGCGGTAGCCGGAGCGGTCGTAGCCGGGGCACACGTCGTAGCCGGGGCACACGTGGTCTTCGGCGCACAGGTCGTGGCCGGAGCACATGTGGTGCTTGGGCGACAATGACGACGGAAGAGTCGGCATCGACGCTTCGGAGCACACGTGGTCTTTGGCGCACAGGTCGTGGCCGGAGCACACGTGGTCTTTGGCGCACAAGTGGTCTTCGGCGCACAAGTTGTGGCTGGAGCGCACGTGGTCTTCGGCGCACAGGTCGTGGCCGGAGCGCACGTCGTGCTTGGGCGACGATGGCGACGGAAGAGTCGGCATCGACGCTTCGGAGCACACGTCGTCTTGGGGGCACAGGTCGTTGCCGGTGCACAGGTTGTTTTGGGCGCACAGGTCGTTGCCGGTGCACAGGTTGTGGTCGGGGCACAAGTCGTGGACCCGATCCAGGCGACAGCGGAACCGCTGGACGCTTGCGTCGCAGCGTTGTCGCCAGACAGTACAATGGTCATTCCGATGATGGCTACAGCCGTAACCATCAACATCACGCGTCGTCTCATGGCTAGTTCAACCTCCGGAAGCTCGAGCGAGAATCATACACAACAGACTAAACAGTAACGATCCAGAAACAAGCACGTCTTCGGCCCTGTCACAGTTCGGTTGCCGAACCCTTCGTTTTCGGCAACACGCCTCCGATCGGTTTGCTCCTGGTGCCTTCGCAATCTCTGGCCACTTTCAACAGGGGGCTGCGAGTTCTTACGCCGCGCTGGTTGCGCAACAGTCGCCTATTGGAGGTGGGAAAACAGGGGGTGGGTCCAAAGTATCCGCCAGCGTCTCAGTCTGGTCCCCGGGCAGACCAGCAATACCTCGAGGAATAATACCCCAAAGAACTACCAGTCACTCACGTCTTGCCTACCTTACCAAATCGTCAAAGTTAGTAAACCCCCTCGCTTGGGGTGGGTGCATGGCAGCGTACACGGGCAGAGGCGAGAAATGTGGAAAACAGCCGTACTTGGCAAGACGTTACACGTCACCTGATCTCCTTGAGGACCATGGGACAAATTGTATTGGCGGCCAAATCGATCACGAACAACATGTCGCGGGTTTTTACCACCATGGCGCATAGGTTTTCGACCGGCTGCTTATCGACCTTGGTCCACCGCCCATCACGGGTGACACCGCGGACAAACCCGAATCGGCCCGGATCGTCGGTCACGCCGTCAACTGAACGGAGCAGGAAATGGGTTGCATTGCGAAACTCCATCGTTGCACCGGCACCTACCGTCACGACGCGGCCTTTGGCGATCATCGGAACAACGTGGTGCTTTGCCAACAACAACATATAGCCTGTGGCAAACTCATTCTTCGTCTCGGTCTTTGCCAGTTCTAGGACGGCCCGACGTGCTTTTTCGAGCGACCATTGCACGTCGTTTTTTTGGGCAAAGACACTAGCCGGTTGTGCGTTACTGAGTGTGCATAAACTGACGAACACAAGAACAAGTCTTGCGACAACTGGCAGCGACCCCGGCATGTCACTCGGGGCAAATGGCCTCTTTGTCTTGTCCGGTAAGCAACGATCTGGAACCTGTTGACACAACATGGAAGTCTCTCCTGTTTGAAAGCTCGTATATCTTTCCGCCGTCGGCAACACGTAAGGCTGGTAGTAGACTCAATACAGATTTCGTCCGCAAGTTGAACAATGCGAAGGGGGAAGGTACCGGGCTTGCACGGCCTTTGGCCTGGCATGCACTCGCCGTGCATGCACGTCACAACCGCCAGGCGACAGGGCTGCCATCAAGAACGCACCCGCTTTCGCAAGTCCAATGTAAATCGACGGGCAAGGAATTTCCTTGCCCGTCGCAAGTCGGCCGTATAGTAATCATGCGAGTTTCCCGAACCGTTCAGGTTCGGACTTGAACCGGCTTCTCAAGGTCCGCTTGGAGATGGTGAACTACCATCACTCGAGCCATCACTCGAGCCATCACTCGAACCATCGCTTGAGCCACCACTCGAGCCGTCTTCGTTGCTCGGGATCCCTCCCTGGTCAAGAAGATCCTGGCCAAAATCGCCCGGATTGTCCCCACCACCACCGGGCCACGTTCCCGCAGTGGAATTGAGCCGGACGCCAACCTGTTTCACCAAACTGAGGACATAGTCGGTGCAGTTGAAGTTATTCAGGTCGTACTGCGGCGGGTTCTTAATATCACGATCGATCTCATCAAGCAAATCCTGGTACTGGTCGTCGGTCAATGGGATATTGTATTGGACATCCCAATCGTGGCCCGTGTCGTCAAGGACGGCGCCTGGCACGGTTGGGTTAACCGGGTTTGCAGGCCTGGCAGCGTGAAAACCGATCGTTCGCACGGCCCCCGTGTCACAATTGACAAGTTGAAGAAAAGTGTGCCCGGTGTCGGGCCGCCAAAACGGCCCTTCCCAGACGTCTCGATCACCTCCATCGCCCGGCTGATCAACCAAGATAATCAGCACGAACCCGCTGTTTGGCCGGGCGGGAACTGGTGGGCCGGCCGAATCGTCGGTCGAGCTACCACTTCCGGATCCGAGTGATTGCACGCTGATCCCCGTGACCGCGGGCCCGCCGTTATCCTCGCATTCGACCCATACTTCCTGCCCCTGATCCGTCACCGATACATCGATCCATCCAACTCCGTTGTCGTCAGCCGTACAGAAACTAAACCCATCCGCCTCGGCACCCGTGCCAACATAGATCACCCCACGATTCTCCGGGAGTACGCGAAGCACGCCCTGCGCCGGCATGTCGGCTACCAGAAGCTCCCATTGCGACTGGGCACGCACCGTGACGTCCCCAAAGAAAAGTCCCCAACAAAGTAAGAAACAAGAAAGGTATCTGGCCATTGAATTCCTCCTTTTGATATTCTTTGGCCCAACCCGTGGTTTCCTGACAAGCGACACCATGCCGCTCAATATTCCTGGGGCAACAGGATCGTCGTGCTCGCCCGTTGCCCAGATTCGTCTTCCGCCTCGGTTATGACCCACAGCCGAACACCCAATGCCGTGGTATACGCGGATAGGATCCGCTACCCGTCCAAACAAGCCTGATCGTTCAGGTGGCGGTCCTCGTCGCCGACCACTCCCCAATCGCCAACTTGATGCCTCGCGAGAAAAACGGCCGGTGTCTGGCCGCTCGTCGTGATCGCCTCCAAGGCCCCCGGCGTCGCCAGCAGTTTCCCCAACACCAACCGCTTATCAAACGTTCCACCTCGGCGTCTGCCATCGTTGGATTTCAAGACACACACTCCCCTTGAGAGGCACAGACTGGTTCGGAACCGCTCGATCACATGCCGATTTCCGCAGAGCCTCGTCGGCTCCGTTTTTTCTTGTTGCACTACAATGATCAAGAAATCCGGCAGTCGTCCCTCAGCAAAATCAAAAAATGACGTGATTTTTCTCCGGAACTTCCTCGTTTCACCAATTATCGCCACCACGCTGAGAAGAAACGCCATGCAACTCGTGTATGATGGGCTTGCAGCCCGTCGAGTGGGCGCCGTGCAACGCCACTACTCGCAAAGACACGCTCCAGATGCCAACTCGCCATCCACCGTATTCGACGGCCTGAAAGACTGTCGTACCAAGTCTTCCCCCATCAACGTCCCGACACGTGTCGGTTGGCTGTTGCAATTGACTATTAGCCGTCACACGAAATAATGAGGCCGACTGGAATGACCGAACACGGGAGTGGATCCCAACAACCGGACAAGCCTGCCCGAGTTACGCTGCGCCCAATGACCGACCGCGACATTCCGCCCGGAATGGACTTGTCACGGATTGCAGGCTGGAACCAACTCGAGGCGGACTGGCGTCGTGCCTGGGAACTGGATTCGGGTGGATGCTTCGTTGCCACAATCGACGGCCTGGTTGTCGGCACGGTCGCATCCTGCTCGCTCGCATCCGAGGTCTGGATTGGCCTGTTGCTGGTCAATCCGTCGCACCGCCGAGTCGGGATCGCAACGAAACTGCTTCAACACGTTATTGACCATTGGCAGTCACGCGGAGACGTCTATTTCCGACTCGATGCCACCGACTTGGGCCGATCGCTTTACGAGCGATTTGGTTTTCGTGCTGAATACGATGTATATCGTCTATCAGGTGTTGGCGATGAGGATTCGCACGCTCGCGTCTCGGAACCCATACATCCGTTGGAACCGAGCCATTTCCAGGCCGTCTTGGATCTTGATCGTGCTGCGAACGGCATCGATCGCTCGAAGCTGCTAATTCCGCTGATGCAACAATCGGCAGGAATGGGCACCGCTGTCCTTAAGTCCGGGAAGCTACAAGGGTTCCTGTTGAAGCGTGCTGGTAGACTAGCAACCTTTCTGGGCCCGCTGGTCGCTTGTGATCGAGCGACGGGTCGATCTCTCTTGAATGATGTGTTGGCTTGCCGAATTGGTGAGCCCGTATTGATTGACGTGCCCGCGAAGAATCGAAGGGCCGTCGAGGCGGTCAGTGAAGCGGGGCTTTCCGTAGTCCGGTCGTTCACACGCATGGGTCGCGGCCAATGCCCACGTGGAGGTTCGCCACTTATTTGGGCGGGTAGCGGGCCGGAAAAAGGGTAATCGATCGCTCGGTCTATGTTCTGCAAACGATTCTCGCCACATTGGCCCGCTCACCATGAAAGTTAGATATACTGGACAGCTGGACCAACGTACCGGCCAGGACTCGGCAATCGAGTCGGCCTGGAAGAGGTTTTCTGGAGAAGGAGTTTCGGTCATGCAACGAATAGTCTGGTTGTCGCTTCTGCTTTGCCTTCCTGGCTTCGCATCGTCAGGTGCGAGCGAGCCCCCAAAACCCAAACCGGCCGCCGACGCTTGGAAATCGATATTCGATGGCAAGAGCATGAAGTCGTGGCAGGTTGTCAAGGGCATTGAGTATGAAGATCACGGAAAAGTGGAGGTCAAGGATGGCTGCCTGCTTCTTGGCAAAGGAAACCCAGCAACGGGCGTACGGTGGACCGGGAAGCTTCCCAAGAACAATTACGATATCACTCTCGAAGGCAAACGAACCAAGGGAAGCGACTTCTTCTGTGGAATGTCTTTCCCTGTTGATAAGGGGGCGCTGACTTTGATCCTGGGCGGCTGGGGTGGCTGGGTGGTTGGATTGTCGAATGTGGATGGTGAGCGGGCAATTGACAATCAAACGTGCGAGGCCGTCGAGTTCAAGAATGACCGCTGGTACCGCATTCGGGTGCGCGTGACCACGGCGAAAATCGAAGTCTGGCTGGACAACGCTCAAGTTATCGATCTCGACCGCGAGGACCATAAGTTCAACGTAACATTTGAAATGGAACCCTGCTTACCGTTCGGGTTTGCCACGTGGGAAACAGGCAGCGCACTGCGCAAAATCCGATACCGGACAATTCAGCCCAGGAAGGATGCCAAATAACCGCCATGATTAATCAAGAGACCGGACATCCTGCAATCTTGCGTCTGAGCCCTTCAGGCCCATGGGGCGTTTACCTACTGATGCTCGGAGGATTCTTCGCTCACGCAGCAGTCCAAGCCGCGGGGCCTGACCAGCGAGATCGCCCCAACATCGTCTTCATCCTGACCGACGATCAACGGTGGGATGAATTGAGTTGTGAAGGACATCCATTTCTAAAAACACCACACATCGATCGTATCGCCGCCGAGGGAGCTCGGTTCGCCAACATGTTTGTCACCACGTCGCTCTGTTCGCCAAGCCGCGCGTCGTTTCTTTCCGGACTGTATGCCAACACGCACGGTGTCGTGAACAACTTCACGGACTATCCGCATGATCTCGCCAGCTTTCCGCGACGTCTTCAAGAATCCGGTTATGATACGGCATATATCGGCAAGTGGCACATGGGCGAAGCGGATGATACCAAACGCCCCGGGTTCAACTTCTGGATCAGCCATCGCGGTCAAGGGCAGTATTTCGACAACGTCTTCAACATCAACGGCACAAGGCGGAAAGTACCGGGATACTACACGCACGTTGTAACCGACATGGCCGTCCGGTGGATCGAATCCGATCATGCCAAACGACCATTCATGTTGATCCTGGGCCACAAGGCCGCGCACACGCCGTTCACACCCGAGCCGAAATATGCGCACCTGTACGACCACATTAACATTTGCTATCCCCAAAGCGCCTTTCAGCTGGAAGGCAAGCCCAAATGGATCGTGCAACGACTCGACACCTGGCATGGAATTTATGGCCCCATTTATGGATTCCGAAAGACCTTTCCCGACCGGTCGGCAGCCGGGGCCATGCAATTCGCCAACTTCGTGCGTGCCTATACGGCCACCATTAATTCGATTGATGACAGTGTGGGACGCATCTATGAGGTGCTCAAGAAAACAGGACAGCTGGACAACACCTTGCTGGTCTTCGCCGGTGACAACGGAATGTTTCTGGGCGAACATGGGATGACGGACAAGCGGGCAATGCACGAACCGAGCATCCGTGTGCCGCTGCTCGCACGCTACCCGCGACTGATTCGGCCCGGAACGATTGTTCGCCAACAAGTGCTCAACATTGACTTGGCACCAAGCATCGTTGAAATCGCACATGCCCGTCCGATGACAGGCATTCATGGCCATTCATGGGTGCCGTTGTTGCAAGGACACACCA
>JAJSAJ010000173.1 GCA_024274855.1 Planctomycetota bacterium
CTCGATCTGTACGATGATGTCGCGTTCCGCAGTCCACTTCAGCATGTTCTGGAAGCGTTGCCAGTAGACTTGATTCCACTGATCGAGATCAAACGTACCATCCGCCAGCAATTTGTGCGGTTTCAGTTCCTTCCCCTCACGTTGGCTCATCGTATTGCGTACATAGTTGGCACCAACCGCCTGCATCTCGTCAAGATGAGCTTTGAGATCATCCAGCAGAAACAAGTGGTCCGTTTTGCTGCCACCGAGCAACATCACGGGCTTGCCTTTGTGCTGCCAATAGTGTGGGTTATTCCTGTACGGTTGGATGCGGTTGGCGTTCTTGTCCTGAGCCGATAACCGCGTTACCTGGACCGCACTGAAAAAGACCACTGCGGCCACACCCATAAGACGAACGCAATAGAATAGTCGAGATATGGTCTACTCCTTGGTTGGTATGTGCGGCGGTCGGACGTCACGATCGCTGAATCCTTGACAAATGACACAGTATTGTACTATTTTGTGCGACGTCATGCTCCTGCCATGCCGCACGACCTTACGATCGCACGTGGCTTGGTTTGTTCCAACGATAGAGTCTCACTCGGTAGGATGCGCGCACCGTGAGCCCATGTTTGACGATGGATATCGGATTCTGGTGTGCCGGCGCTCGCGCCCGTCTGCTCACCAATTGCCTACGTTGGTCGAGCGAGCTTGCCACCCTACTTGAGTTGTGGCCCTAGGCCACCTTGAGGGAGCCATCTAGAATGGAGCATGCGAATAGCGTCATGAACAGACCACCACCGCTCTGTACATCCATCATCGAGACGATCGGCAATACGCCAATGGTCGAACTCCGCAATATGGTCCGGACGCGACGGTTGACGGGCCGGTTGCTCGTGAAGTGCGAGTACTTCAACCCAGGCTTCAGCAAGAAAGACCGAATCGCTCGGGAAATGCTGCGCGAAGCGAAGGAATCCGGGGATTTGGAACCTGGACAAACAGTGGTCGAATTGACCAGCGGAAACACGGGAACCGGATTGGCGATCGCTTGCCGAGCACTCGGGCACCCGTTTGTGGCGGTAATGTCCAAGGGAAATACGGTTGAGCGTGCCCGGATGATGCGTGCCTTGGGCGCGGAAGTGGTGCTGGTGGATCAGGCGCCGGGCTCGCCACCCAATCAGGTATCGGGCGAGGATCTTGCTTTGGTGGAAAAGCACGCACGCCGCCAGACGGCCGCGCGAAATGCGTTCCGCTGCGACCAGTTCACTTTGGCCGGCGGCATTCTGGCGCACCAACGGTACACCGGTCCGGAAATCTGGGAGCAAACCGACGGCCAAGTCGACGTCTTCCTCGACTTAGTTGGAACGTCCGGCACGTTCACGGGCGTGATGCGTTACTTGCGACGCATGAAACCAAAGGTGCGCGGCTACATCGTCGAACCGGCATCATCTGCCGTCTTGGCCACCCGCGAGGTGACCAACGCAAGCCACAAGATCCAGGGGGGCGGATACAGCATGCCTGAACTTCCGATGCTCGATCGAACTTTGATCGATGGCTACCTCCAAGTCACCGACCAAGAAGCGACCGAGTGTGCCCGGTCGCTAGCCAGCGAGGCCGGGATTTTTTCCGGATTCAGCGCGGGCGCTAATTTGGCTGCGGCACTTCAACTGCTCACCCAACGCGAGTCGACCGCGACAATCGCATTCCTGGCTGCGGACAGCGGGCTGAAGTATCTCAGCACCGATCTCTTTCCCAAGTAGTCACAAAATAAATAACGATTGGTCACACCCGTTCCGGTGGCGCCGACGGAATGAACGGTCGTGCCAGAATCGACCGGGGCTCTGTCGCGACAGTCCACAGCAATCATCCGAGACAACCTACCGTTTCGCCGGCTAGCGGGTCCGAAGCTTGACTGGGGGAAACCGTCCCGACAATGGGCGCAGCCCGTTGGGTGTCGCGGCCGTATTTCGCAGTGCAAGGGCTTTCAACGAGGCGCATTTCGAAAGGCGCTCCAGGCCTTGGTCGGTGACGCTCGTGAACGAGATGTCAAGCTGTTGGAGGCGGCGGCAGTTGGCCAGATGTTTCATCCCCGCGTCCGTCACGTTGGTGCGACTGACATCGAGTATCTCCAACGCCGGCAGCCTGGCCAGCGGCTCGCAACCTTCGTCTCCAATTTGCGTGTTAGATAACTTAAGCTCTTTAAGGTGCTCGAAACCTGCCAGATTCGCCAGATATTGGTGCCGAATGTGTGTCCAGGACAGATCAAGAACTTCCAGATCCCGACAGGCGACCAGTTGATCGAGTGTACGACCGGTAACCCACGTTCCGCGAATATCCAGCTTTCGCAACTCGGACATCTTCGAAACGTATTCCAGTGCGTTATCGGATATCGATGTCCTTCGGAGAATAAGGGACGTAAGGGAAGGGCAAAAACGCAATTGGGCCGCGTCGCAATCCGTTGCACTCCTTAGGGACAATTCCTCGATGGCCGGTAACGGCTTGGTCAAACGCCATGCGGCTTGGTGGGGCGAGCGTCCCGCAAGCGTAAGCTGCTTGAGATTCGGTAGCGTCGACAGCAAATCACAATCGACGGTTGCCCGATCGCCGACCAAACGAAGCGTCCTCACATTCGCCTGCTGAGTGCGTGTCGGCAATACACCGTTTCGCCACCGATACTTTGCCCACACGTTCCCAAACCTTTGGCAAGTAATTTCAATGTCGGCATAACGTCTAACCAACTTTGTCAGTCCAGGTTCTGAAACAGAGGGTGATGTGATGACAAGCCTGCGAAGTGACTTCGGCAACCGCAATAGATCAAGCTCCTCGTCACCCAGCGTACGGTCGAGGATTCGGAGGTCACGCAATTTCTCAAGCTTTGCGAACCGAGCAAACTGACTGTGAGCGACGCGGTGTATACTGAGAATCCGCAGATTGGGAAACCGCTCGATTTCTTCCAGTGACCATTCAAACGGGCTTCCGGACAGGGACTGTATTGCCGCCTGGTCAACTCGGAGAATTCGGCTATCGAAAAAATTATCTCCGGGCAAATGGCGGAGTGGGATCAGGCGAATGGACTCCACACGGTCACGAAAGACGGTCAGATGGGCCAAATCCGCAATCGTCGCCGGAAACGTGACTAGGGCTGTTAGCGCGGGATCGTTCTTTCTGGTGTTTCCTGCAATGTAGTGTATCAGTGGCCTTAGCGGCAAATGCCCGTAGGCGAAGGTGTCTGTCACCTTTTTCGCTTTCGGGTCAATGGGCCTCGGATTTCGCAACGCCAAGTAGTACGCGGCTGGTAATAATGTTTGGATCGTCAGGTCGAGCTTTGGACGTTCTTTGACAAGCCGGTCGATTGCCTTGAGCGAAAACCGACCGACCAGATGCGCACTTTTCAGCTTTCGCATTGTCGCGATTCTCCGAACACTCGCATCTGTCAGATCACCGGTCGCCCGCAGTTCTTACAGCCGAGCAAGCCTTCCCAGACGTGCCACGCCCACATCGGTCAGACCACCGCCGGTGAGAGCGATGGACCGCAGGTCGGCACAGTTGACCAACTGGGACACGGTGCGAATATTTGCCCCGAGAATCTTGCCGTAAAAATTACGCAGACGAGGCAGTTTGCTGAGATGGCCTGCCACCAAGGCGGGCATTTCAGAAGTAATCCTGATATCTTCAATTGGGCTCCCTGCCAATAGGGCCAAGGCATCATAGTGAATCGGTGTACGGTTTAGGTCCAGCTTGGCTAGAACCGGCAGTTTGGCAATCGAAGCCAATCCGGGCCCGCAAACGGCACCACCGAGTTTCAGCTGGCGCAGGTTCCGCAACCGCTCGAGCGATGCCAGCCCACGGTCCGTGATACAAGTTGAATGGAGATCCAGCACCTGCAGTTGTGCGCAACGAGCGATATCGGGGAGGCCCGCGTCGGTAATGCGCGTATCCCAGAGAGAGAGTCGCTCCAAGTTCTGCAAACGTCCGATGTACCGAGCATCCTCGTCGTCAACATCCGATGCATTCAGGTAAAGACGACGCAAGTGCGGCATGTCGGCGATCGGAGCAAGATCAAGATCCTTGCGCCTGTTATATTCCAGCCGGCACGAAACAACGTGATGGAATCGTTCCTGTCCGACCAGCATCGACATCCATGCCGGGTCCGCCGCTTCCACTTTCATGCCGGCGCCGAGCAGCCCTAGTTTCTGGCGAGCGTCAAACTGAATACGGTACGGTTGAATCCATTTTGCATAGAATGCCAGACAACACGCAATCAGCGTTGTCAGCAGCAGCAGTGTGCGCAACTGCCATCGAAACAAGTTTTTCAATCGACGAATCTCTGCCATCTCATGCTCCGTTATCCCTGCTTTCGTTTATTCTTGGCCGAGTGCTCCGCTACTGCAACAAGCCACGCGTCCTGATCGCCTGCTTCGACAACCCGAGTCGCCGGCACTAACACAATCCGAACCCGAAAGCTTATGGCACTGCAATTCAATAACAATACCGCCACCAGGCACCGATCGCCAGTATTGACAGCCGGCAACTCTGCATTACGTTGTCAAGATCGTCGGCCCATCACACGTGGCGACCACTTCCGCGCCCGGAACGTATTGGAAGAACTGGATTCGCCAGAAAATCGAATCGAGCGGGACTATGTTCCACAAGGGCCCCGTCGAAAGTGTATTCTAGATGTACTCGTGATACCAAGACAATGGTCATCCAGTAATGGGAGTCGCAGAAATAAAAACGCCTTTCCGCTGCTTTTTCACCGTGTTCCTGGGCATTCTCTTGTCTCTTTCAACGGTTTCCTGCCTTTGGGCACAGGAGGATTCGGCACGGGCCAGCCGAAAGTCCGCCACCGAAGGTAAACATCGGGAGGACTTCATGCGCTGGCGATTCGGAGTTTTTCTGCATTACAACATGGGAACGTATGTCGGTCTGGACTGGGCAAACGGCTATGAGGACCCGACTGTCTTCAATCCTTCAAGACTGGATTGCGGTCAATGGGCGGATGCGGCCAAGGCGGCGGGTATGCATTACGGCGTGTTGACAGTCAAGCACACGGGCGGTTGGTGTTTGTGGGACAGTGCCCACACGACACATGACATCACCGCGATGAAGAACTACGAGAATGGCAAAGGCGATATTGTCCGCCAGTTTGTTGATGCGTTTCGAGCTCGCAACCTTAAGGTGGGACTCTATTATTGCTTTCCCGGCGATTACGAGCGTCCACCAAACGGCGTTGTCGTTGAGGGAAAACCGGACCTTCACGGTCTGCCGCCGGAAGCGGCCGGCGATTATGTCGGTTTCATCAAGAAGCAACTGACCGAACTTCTTACGAACTACGGCCCAATCGACATGCTTTGGATCGACCAGTACCCAAACAAGTATACCGGTTCAGCTTGGCTAAAGATTCTTGCACATATCAAGACGATCCAGCCTCATTGTATTGTCTTGGCCAATAACGCACACAGCCTCGAAGTGTCGGATGTACTGAGCTATGAATTGCCCTGGAAGGCAACGCTTCCCTCCGAGACGAACACGCTGCCGGCGGAAGTCTCCGATACACTGCTGACCAATAGCCGATGGTTCTGGCGTCCCGGGCTTGGCAACGATGACTTGCAGAGCGTCGAAGCGATTGTGAAGAAGGTGAAACTGTGCAATGCCAGACATGCGAACTATCTTCTTAACGTCCCGCCGGACCGAACCGGCCGCATCCAAGCGGCCTGGGTTGCACGCTTGCAAGCTGTTGGTAAAGCGCTCCAGACCCACCTCCGTTCTGTCGATCCTCCAACGACAGCGAAGAAATGCCCATGATACGATCCCTCCTGCTTGTTTCCTGCACGATCGCAGGTGACTCCTTGGCGAACCAGACAAGAGCCGCTGACCTGCCCGATCGCATCCGTTACGCCGGCGTTGCCATCAACAATCCCAAGATGACAACATGGGGGGCGAGTCCCATTCGGGACGACGAGGGCATCTACCATCTTTTTGCCGCGCGCTGGACCAGCAAACTCCGCGTCGATCCGGGGTGGCGTTCTCATTCAGAAATTGCTCACTTTACGTCAAAGTCTCGAACCGGTCCCTTCACTTATGACAAGACAGTCCTCGCCGGTACTCATCGAGACCGTTCCTGGGAGAAGTACGCACCGCACAATCCGCTTATTAAGAAATTCAAGGATACCTACGCACTCTTATACATCGCCCGCACCGACCCGCACATCAACCATACCCAGCTGATCGGACTCGCCACGTCCGGATCACTCAACGGTCCTTGGCAACGCTACGATCAACCGATCCTGGCTCCTTCAAAAGATCCGGGCAATTGGACGTACGGGTCGAGTTGCGGAGTCAACAATCCAGCAGTCGTCCAGATGCCTGACGGCCGCTTCTTCCTCTACTTCAAAGCTCGTGGCCAACGGGAACGCGGTACCAAAATGGGGCTCGCCATCGCGAAGCAACTCCGAGGCCCTTACGTCATCCAGGAGAATCCGATCACAGCCAACAAGACCACGATCGAGGACGGGTACGCTTTTATCGGCAACGGCGGACAGGTTCACCTCATTACCACCGACAACCATGGCATCATCGAAAGAGGCGGCGGCCTGCTCTGGATTTCGAAAGATGGGATTACGTTTGGTACTCCCAGCCAAGCCTACCATCGACTCGATCGCTATATTCACAAGTCCGATTATCCGCACGCTCGTCGCATCTACGGGCCTGGGATATGGAAACTCGAGCGTCCACAGTTCCTGGTAGAAAAGGGCGTGCCACGTTATCTGTACGCGCCGTCTGGAATCTCCTTCGATGGAGATCCGGCCACCGAGTCTCATGTCTTGGAGATCGTCCCGATCTCAACCCGCTGAGCCCCGGGCGGTGGGGCCGCCCTGGCCTGGTCAAAAAACCGAACTTTGAGCAAATTGGAACACTTATCAATCCCCACTAATCAGAAATGGGAAAAAGCTGCAAGTTCAGCGCCGAGCGAGACGGACAGACGCGCTCAAAACGCTCGCTTGAGTCTTCGATCTGGATTAGTGAAGATAAGTGGTGATTAGTGTTCTAGTCTTCCTCCCGTTCAGTCGAACACTTGCCATTTGGCTAAAGTGTTACCTAACTTCAAAGATCGTTAAGTTTTTGCCAAAGTTCCAGCGACCAACGGAAGCGGACCACTGGGGCCCCGAGTGGTAGCTTGGATTGGGGTGCGGTCTTGCCGCCCTATGTTTTTTGCCCATATTCTCTCCGCAGTCCCCCAACCCTTCGGCAGTTGGGGCCTTGATCGTAACGTGGTCCACCACACGGGAGGGCGAAGCTCCTGCTGAGCCGCAACGTCAACCAGCGTCGACACTTTTCACCGGCTCGGCGCCAGCCTCGCCCTCCCGTCGGCCCAGCTAACGATCATTGCCGGCAGTTGGTCATGCTGGGCCCGAAAAGTGTCGATGATATAAGGGCAGTTGGTCGACCAATGGGGTCGCCAAACGCCCCCTTTTGAGGCCCCTCTCCCAGAAGGTGTCGTGCAGAGCGTTTCCCCGCCGACCGAGGATCAGACGCGGCCGCGCGGCGACCTAGTAGAAATCAACCTTCCAATGGGGGGATCTACCTGCTATCGTCGGGAGCCTGAATCGCTTTCCGGCCCGGACGAGTTGGGAAATGTCGGATTGTGGATGGCAGGATCCGCTGGTCCACATTTCGCAACGTTGCATTTCAATACTGTGGCACGGGCGCTCGGTGCGCGTATGTTTCGGCGGGCAACGGGAGTTCCCTCAGGTACGGACAAGTTCCCTTTAATGGTAGTGGCCCCGGCATCTTGGCTGTGGCCTCGCCACGTTATAGGTGCTACGAGTGACAAAGCAAAAAAAACTAGTGTTGGTTAATCCGGTCAACACGTGCCGCAGCGGCTTTTCGGTCAATTCCAGCTCGCGATTTCCACCATTGGGCCTTGGTATTCTCGCCAGTTTGACGCCGGATTCCTGGGATGTCGAACTGATCGACGAGAACATCGCGCCGTTCGCGTATCAAGATGCGGATCTCGTAGGAATCACCGCCTTTACATCGGCCGCTAACCGAGCCTACCAGATCGCCGCGACGTACCGCCAGAACGGCGTACGCGTGGTTATGGGGGGAATCCACGCCTCGATGTGCTCGACGGAAGCATTACGCCACGTCGACTCCGTGGTCGTGGGCGAGGCTGAGTCGGTTTGGCCAGACGTGTTGGCGGATGCCGAACAAAAACAACTCAAGAAACTGTACCACGGCAAATGGCTTGATCTGGTGAATTTGCAGCCCCCGCGCCGCGACCTTTTCGATCCGGAGTACATGTTCGCTTCGGTACAGACATCGCGGGGCTGCCCGTTCGACTGCGACTTCTGCTCGGTCACCGCCTACAACGGACGCCGATACCGCCGCCGACCAACCCGCGAAGTGCTCGACGAACTCGAATCGCTCCCTCACGAGTTGCTGTTTTTTGTCGACGACAACGTGATTGGCTACGGAGCCGAGTCGCGTCGGATGGCGTTGGAACTATTTCAGGGTATGGTCGAACGAGACATGAACAAGCGTTGGCTCTGCCAGGCATCGATAAACATCGCCGACGATCCCGAGGTGCTTGAATGGGCCGGACGTGCCGGTTGCCGCACGGTCTTCCTGGGACTAGAGGCCGAGGACATCGACGCGCTGACCGAAGTCAACAAGCGACTGAATATGAAGCGGGGGGCTTCTTCCTACGAGCGAACGTTCGACCGTATTCACAAAGCGGGAATCGCGGTATTGGGCGCGTTCATTTTCGGTATGGATGGCGACACGCCGGAGAAGCTCCGCCGTCGCACGGATTTCATGGTTAACAGCAGCGTTGACGTGATGCAAATCACCGTCATGACGCCGCTTCCAGGCACCAAACTGTTTCACCGTTTGGAACAGGAAGGCCGCCTGCTCTACACCAACTTCCCCGAAGACTGGAGCCACTACGATCTGGCGGAGCTGGTCCATCGCCCAAAACACTTGACGCAAGACGAACTATGGGATGTCATTTGCGAGAGTGTCCATCGGATCTACGATCTACCCACACTGAAAGCCAAGGCGAAACAAACGCTGAGCCTCACCGGCAGCTGGGAGGCAATGGAGTTTGCTTATCGAGCCAACCTCGACTATCGCGCGCTGATCACAGCGAACGGAAACACTAATCTCGCCTGCCACTGAGCGGCCGCACGTGGTGTTGGCGCCGGATTCCGCGGACAAAGGAACCGGGACCGTGGGTACGGGAATTCGTTTAGGGCCGGCGAATCAATTGTTGTCGCGTTTACTGGAGGGCGTTCGTGCGGCGATCCTCCTTAGCTGCGAGACTGATTCACCCATGGGGCGAGCCCATGGGGGTCTGTACGTCGATTGGAAGATCATCGGGCGGTGGTGTCGGCAGTGTTTCGGTGACATCGATTCCGGCCTGCTGGTCCGCGACAGGCCAAACGCCGCCATCATTGATCACCATTGTGCCCATATCGCGAAACAGTGTCAGTCTCGCTCGCTCGTAGTCCATCCAGCCTTCGATCATCAGGTTCTGTGCCTCGAGAATGTTCTCCAATGCGCGGGGGATATTCAATCCTTGCTGGCTGCCGCTGCCGGCCGGCTTTCCAGGACCAATTTCGAGCGATTGCTCCAGCTCCTCCGCGGCCAGTCGCAGGGCACGACGCTGGACTTCAAAACCTTTCGCTTCCTGATGTAGTCGCCGCAGCTCGTGACGCGCGTCAAGCTTCACCTGATCTTCAGCCGCCATGTAATTGCGACGGGCTCGCTGATACGCAATTTGGGCCGCACGAAAGTCGTTCCGTTCTCTTCGCCGGTCCAACGGGGTTGTTATTGCCACGCCAACTCGAAATGCGCTCTCTTTCGCGCGAAAATCGAACGGCTTGTTGTTCTCCAACAGAGGACGCGTATTCACTTCGCCCTCGGCAACGATGTCGAGTGTTGCTTCCAATCGGTTTGCCGCAATTTCCAAACGCCGTCTGGCGTCCATCACGAATGCTCGGCGATTCATCAAGTCGAGCCGATTGCTGAGTGCCAGTTCAACGGCTTTGGCGGGCGTCAGATCAGAATCAACCGGTGGGAGAATAACCGATTCAGCTTTTGCGGTCGTCGTCAGGGCGTTGAGCCGGCGAGTCCCCTGCATGAGCGTATCACGTTGCCGCACAAGTTGCTCTAGCAGTTGTTCCAATGCCTTTGGATTCTGATCCGGAGTTATCAACTGCCGACTTATGTCGCTCAGCATCGTACGTTCTTTGGCAAATCCATCTCGCATGTTCTGAAAACGCTGAGTGTACTTGGCCTGAAGTTCGTCCAGTTCCACAATCTCGTCTTCTACCATCTGGCGGCGCCGGACATGGAACGCATCTTGCATCTTCCGAAGCGCGCCGGATGTATATTGGAGATTCTCGTCAAGCTGCTTGCGGAGTGCAACCAACTCGTCAGCGAAGTCTTGCATTCCGACTAGAGTCGGGGTCTTACGCAGTGAGCTGATGTCCACATCCAGGTCGCGCAGCCGATCTTCCAACCGTGTCAATTCGGAACTGCGGAACCGAAACGGCTCCAACAGTGAATCATCGATCTGCAATTCAAGATCTGGGGGTAGACCGATTTGAAGCTTGAATCGGTCCAATTCGTCCTCAAAGCGTCGCGAACGGAACAAGTATATGGCGCGCGCGTTCTGCAAGCTGCTCCGTACCTGTGTCACGTCCAGTGAAGTCGCTGTGCCGTCTCGTAACATGGCTTCTACGTCCAGGAGTCGCCGCTCAAGACTCTTGACGTTCTCCTGCTGATTCCGCGCCACCTGATAGAGATACAGCAGCAGATTGAAACCAACTGTCGGGCTGCGCTCGCCACGAATCAAGAATGCCAATTCCGATCCGCCGGCGCTGCCTGGAAGCGGAGCGGCACGCCGGCCGGTGACGACCATCACATAATAGTCTTTTCGAAAACGTGCAAATCGGCGGATCTCGTAGAGCGTGTTTCGCTCGGATTGCGTCAGCTTCTCCATGACGATTTCACGCCCGGCCCCCGCCAACAACGGCTGGACAATCGAGTACCCGAGGCTGGTTGCCGTACCTTCCGTGTTGGACCCCGAAAACAACCACAACGTATTGTTGGCCATCTCGGCGATCAACTGAGCCCCACCCGGCAATAACTTGCTAACACCAAAATGCGTCGGACCCAGTGCCAGATTGCTCTGGTCGTCCGGTTGATGCTGGTAAAACAGATCGGTGCCCGGTTCGCCAAGGAATCCCCTGGGCCGCAGTTGAAACTTGTAACGCTGGTAGGTCAGTGCGAGTGCGCTGAGGTAGACGTTCTCGAGCTGTTCCTGGTATTCACGACTGTGGATCAGGCCAAGTGCCACCGCATTGTCAATGGTGACGTCGCTGATTACCGGTACATCGCCCTCAGAATCCGAGGACTCGGCTCCATTCAAGATGGTCGACCAGTTCGGGTTCTCGATTTGGTCGGTTTCACCAAAATCATGCCAATGCTTCCACCCATGCATGCCGTACGCACAATGCATGTACTGGTGAGCTGTCGGATCGTCCGGTGGCAACGGGGGACAATCCGGGTCATAGGGATCGAAAAAACGACTACGGGGATCGGGAGTGATATCCAGTCGCGGGAGATTCCAGCGAGTGTCTCCGGTTTTTTCAGCCAGGATCTGATAGGACTGCTTATCGGCTTGCCGGCGATAATGCGTCCGTGTGCACCCGATAGACACCATCAGAATGATCAGATGAACTAGCGAAAACGTGAAGTGATCGCGAATTAGTCGTTTCCCGGGGCCATCCATGTTGCGTACCTGCCGCACTGCAGCCACACTCGCGGCCGACAGGTCAGGCCACCGGTGCTAGCATGCGGAATACTCTCGAGAATCCGCGGGCAGAAACCGTCCCGTGATGAAACAAGGTATTCTGATTGTATCGGTTACGCAAGCTGCGGAACTCAAGCCGTAAAGCTGGAAAAACGCTATCCCCGTGAGCTACGGTTTGGCGTCCCAGTTCTGACCGCTGAGCACTTCTCCGGCCTGAATCCGTGCGGGATCAATGGTCACGTGCTTGATGCGTCGCCGTTTCCATGTGTAGGTCATGTGGACCAGACCATCCTTCGTCTGGATGATGGCAGGATAGCTGAATTCAGCCTTTTCCTC
>JAJSAJ010000174.1 GCA_024274855.1 Planctomycetota bacterium
CTGGATGACAAATCGATCCAAGAAACTACCGAACAGTTCCTGCGGTCAAAGTTCATATCCTCGGTCACTTCGCCCACGTCGCGGCGATGGTGGGCGACCAGTGGCGGCCGGTCGGTCCAGGGACTCGACGGATTATCTTACTACTACAATCGCATCGAACAGGATCCCAAGGTTCTGGCAGCCTTGATGCACGCCACGTACCACATCTGCTGTGCTGACTCGCTTTCGGGGCTCCCACGCGTTCTGAAGAACGCCGAGTTCAGCAGTGACCAATGGCGGTATCTGAACTTCGCCGCCATCAGTCTGCCTGAACTCTTGCGGCCCGGTATCACGCGCAAAGGCGGCTGGTGAAACCGCCTGCGACTCCGTGTAGACTGCGGTACAAACGGGACCAAATGCGAACCCGGTTACTTCCCATTCACGTCCAGTACAACTACGGAAGCGACCGCGTCGGGCGCCTTGGCCGGCAGCACCAGTGTCAACAACAAAGCCAGTTGCAAAGCGGGCGTCCCTATCCGCGAAACACAAGCACGATAAACCATCAAAGGTATCCTTTCACAATCCCGAGCCATAAGAACTCGTCGAGCGGGGCGGCAGGGCCGCATTGAATCTGCGTCTGTATCGCAAATCGCTGCCACGAAATCGTTTAACGCCAAGCCGCGGGCGCCGGCTAACGAACCGGTGGAGAGACAACAACATGTCGACTCATAAAATGACTATAATCACGTCACCGGTCCGCGTCGAGCGATGGTTCACCGGCCATTGACGGCCACGATGGTGCCAGTCGACGGTCCGTGTCCTTGCAACATCCGCATTTTCGGCCGAGGATTATTGCCATGTCAGCACCCCATCGATCATCAACAAGACGCTCCTTCTTACAGACTCTGTCCTTGAGTGCTGGAATGGGACTGGGCGCGTTGGCAACGCCGGCGGCCAGTCACGCGGCCGCGTCGCTTCCTAAGGCAAAGCGGTTGCCACGCGAGGTCTGGATCGCCACGGTCGCCCAGGACGGCATGTTAGCTCAAAACTACAAACAGATGACGCGGATGATGCTCGATCGCATGGAACAGATTGTCCCGCTTCAGCCCGACATCATTTGCCTGCCCGAGGTGTTTCCGTTTGTCAACACGGCAACCGGCCGACCTCCGTTGGCCGAGGCGGCTGAACAACCGATCGGCAGCATCTCGAAACCGTTTGCTGAATTCGCTGAAAAGCACAACTGCTACGTTGTATGCCCGATTTACACGACCGATGGCACTCGGTTCTATAACGCATCAGTCTTCATCGATCGGAAGGGCCAACTGCTTGGCGAGTACCGAAAGATGCACCCAACCACCGGCGAGATGCAGCGAGGGATCGCGCCCGGACCTACCGACCCGCCTGTCTTCCAGGCCGACTTCGGAAAGATCGGTTCACAGATCTGTTTCGATATCGAGTGGTCGGACGGTTGGCGAAAACTGCGCAGTGCCGGCGCCGAAATCGTCTTCTGGCCTTCAGCATTCGCCGGAGGCAAGATGGTCAATACGAAAGCATGGGAAAACAAGTATTGTGTCGTCTCGAGCACTCGAAAAGGGACCAGCAAGATCTGCGACGTCTCGGGCCAACCGGCCGGTTGGACCAGCCGATGGAACCGATGGTCGTGTGTTCCAATCAACCTTGAAAAGGCGTTCCTGCATACCTGGCCGTTTTGCCGACACTTCAAGGATATTTACGCCAAGTATGGTCGAAAAGTCCGCATCACGACATTCGCCGAAGAAGAATGGACCATTATCGAAAGCCGCTCGCCCGACCTGACCGTCGCGGACGTCCTTAATGAGTTCAACATCCAAACCCACGAACAACATATCCAGGAAGCCGATCAGGCACAACGCAAAGCCCGCTGACACAACCGTAGAGAACGCACCATGCGATCATCGATCCCAATTGCCCTGATCCTGTTCACCTCGCTCACCGCAGTCGCTCAGACACCTCCAAACTACCAACTCGACCGCGACTGGCTGATCGACTCGGCACCCTTTACGGCACGTATCGAGACCGATCCAAACAACTCGAAAGTCGTACTGTCTAACGGCTTGGTTCGCCGCGTCATCCGACTGAAGCCGAACGCAGCCACGGTCCGGATCGACAATCTGATGAACGGCCAAGCGGTTCTTCGAGCCGTTCATCCCGAAGCGACCGTGACAATTGACGGAACGACGTACCCGATCGGCGGCCTGAGGGGCCAGCCCGACCGCGCTTACCTGACCCGACCCTGGCTCGACTCGCTCGAAGCGATCCCCAATGCGATGCGTCTGACCGGCATCAAAACCGGCACTATTGAACCCCGTTTCGCGTGGAAACAGACTCGTCATCACGGACCGGGTACCGAGTGGCCACCGAAAGGCGTCTATCTGCGCATGGATTATGCCCTGCCCGCCGAAGCGATCATCGCCCAACGGGCCGCGACCCTCCCCAGCTCGGAAGGCCGCAACGAACTGTTGAGTGACGATTTCAAGACGCTCACACCAGATTGGCAAGTTCATACGTCCCAAGCCGACGCACGTAGCAGCTTTAGCAATGAAGGAAAGGTTGGCGAAATCTACACGCCGGCCAATACCAGTGTCTATGCCGAACGCGCGCTGCCCAAGACGACGAGGCTGGTCGAAGTCTCAATCGACACAGGGACCGACAAGAGTGCCAGCTGGGGGCCGGGCCTTGGCCTCGTCTGGCCCAAGCGAACGGTCAAGTTCTTCTTGCGACCCGGTGCCGGCAGCGACGACGGTCCGCGATTCGGCCTTTGGGATGGCCGGCGCGAGCATCTGATTGCCCCCGATAACATCAAGCTGGACCTCGCTCGCCCATGGACGCTTCGCATGCGACTCGAACCGGGAATGATCTATTGCGAGGCCAGGCCAACCGACGGACCGTGGCGACGCGTAGCCAAACTGGCGGTCGATCCCAAATCGGGAACTCCAACTGCCGCGCGCGTCGGCAAACTCGGCAAAGCGGGCGGTGACAAGGACTATCGGGGCGACAAAGGCCCCTTGTCACGACTGCACGTCGAACATTTCGCCGTGTACGGCCGTTTGGATCCCGCTTTGCTGAAGGCCAGACCGGCCGACGACCAACGAACCAAGATCCGAGTTTCCGTCCATTACCAACTTTACGACAAGCTGCCCGTCTTCAGCAAATGGGTTACGGTCCACAATCAATCGAACCGGTCGATCTCGGTCGATCATTTTGTCGCCGAAGAGCTTTCGGTGGTCGAGTTTGACAGTCCGGTCGAGACGCGTGAAGGTCTGCCGCCCACACATCCAACCCAACTGCACGCCGAAACCGATATGGCGTTCGGTGGCGGCACGCACCAAAACGCCAACCGCCATGCGATCCATTGGCGAACGGAGCCCGAATATCGCACACAGGTCAACTATCTTCGCCAGAGCCCGTGCCGATTGGTTGTCGAGCCGACATATGGCCCGGCTCAAGACGTACCGCCCGGAAAGACTTTCGAGAGTTTCCGTCTGTTCGAACTTGTCTACGACGGTACCGACAGCGAGCGGCGCGGATTGACATTAAAGCGAATGTATCGGACGATCGCACCCTGGATTACCGAAAACCCGCTGATGATGCACATGCGAATCGCACGTCCGGACGCAGTCCGGCAAGCGATCGACCAGTGTGCCGAGGTCGGATTCGAGCTGCTGATCCTCTCCTTCGGCAGTGGATTCAACGCCGAAAACGACGATCCGAAGTATTTAGAGCAATGGAAATCGATCGCTGATTACGCGCACTCGAAAGGCATCCAGATCGGCTGCTATTCACTCCTTTCGTCACGACGGGTCAATGCGAAGGACATGATCGTCTTCCCGCCAGGCCAGACACCGACGCACGGGCAATGTCCCGCATTGACCAGCGATTGGGGGCAAGCGTACTTCGCAAAGCTGTACAACCTGTTCGAAAAAACAGGATTCGATGCATTCGAACACGACGGCTCCTATCCAGGCGACGTTGATGTGACACCACGACCTCCCTTACAGAAAGGAGCTCACGACTCGAGGTGGGCACAATGGCGAATGATATCCGACTATTACAAATGGATGCGGGGCAGGGGGGCGTACCTGAATGTTCCAGACTTTTTCTACCTGGTCGGATCGAACAAGTGCGGAATGGGCTACCGGGAAACCAACTGGTCGCTTCCCCGTGCCCAACAACTGATTCACGCTCGCCAGAACATCTACGATGGCACGTGGAGCAAGACGCCGAGCATGGGGTGGATGTTCGTACCGTTGACACAATACCACGGCGGCGGTCCCGCAGCGACGATCGAACCACTCGATCAACACTTACCACACTACGAATCAATGATCAACACAATGCTCGGCATGGGCGTCCAGGCGTGCTATCGAGGCCCACGTCTGTTCGACACCGATCGCACTCGGGACATGGTCAAGGCCCGAGTTGCATGGTACAAGAAATACCGTGACATCCTGGAGAGCGATATGATTCACGGACGGCGAGCGGATGGGTACGAACTGGATTGGATCCTACATGCCAATCCAGATTTGCCCCACAAAGGGATGCTGGTTGTCTACAACCCAACCGACCAACCCGTCACCAAGGCGATCCAGGTTTCACTCTACTATACCGGTCTGAACGGAACAGCCATGATCCGCGACGGGGAATCCGCAGCTCGAAAGTATCCGCTGTCGCCCTGTGGCGCTGCCAAAATCCGTGTAACCGTTCCGGCGCGCGGCTTTCGATGGTACGTCGTCGACGACGGGTGAATTCACTCTGAGGGGGGTCGCCAAAGTTGTCGTTTTCTTCAGGTGCCGCGAGTTGGGTCATCGTGGCCGCCAAAGGCTGGACTGACTGAATAGGAAAAAGGATGAACGGGGCACCGCGCAGCATTTTGCAATGCCCGTGTGTACGAAGGCTCTAGAACCCGCACATCATCCCACCCCCAACGAGCCTGTCACGTAGAGCTCAACGTTTCGATCACTTGCCGATCACGCCAAGTTCGGCAATCGAAGCCCATGGCCCGCCGTTCACTTCCGACAAGATCCGCAATCGAACGAACCGGCCGTGGACCGGCTTCCAGTCCACTTGCTGGGCCGCCCGAGTTTTTTTGAATGTCGTCTTCGCCACAAGCTTATCGGTTTGATTGAGCGAGTCGCCGACATAGAATTCGCACTTGGCAACCGCACCATTCCAACCACCATCCTGGCGTGCCAAGTACCGGACGCCCAGAATTTCGCGGTCACGACCAAGGTCGACGACCAATTCGTGTGGATGTGCGGCCACTTTGCCTTGGAACCGTGTATGCCAGTGGGTCCTAGGATCGCCATCGAGAGCACAGGCAGCCAGTTTGCCATTACCTTTCGCTTCGCTACTGACGCGGGCCACTTTCAAGTTCTCGCCGGGAATCAGCCCCTCTCGAGGCAACGACTCGACTCGACCTGCCCGGCGCGCCGGCCGTTTCGTATCGCCATACTTGGCCTCCCGATCCTCTTGATTCAACGACTGGTCGCTGTACGTCCCCTCGTGGACCGGTTGATGGGCCATCTGGGCGAACCTCTTCATCCGGTCCAGGATCTCCGAGTGCCGGTCCGCAACGTTCTCTTGCTCGGTAATATCCTTGCTCAGATCATACAGCTCCCATCCCTTGCCTTTGCGCGGCTCGATGGCTTTCCAATTTCCCATGCGAACGGCCGTCTGTTGGTGGAACTCAAAGTAAAGATATTCGTGTTCCTTCTGCTTTCGGCCCGCAGCCTGGGCACCCAGTAATTCGGGGACAATCGAAATACCATCGATATCGGTGTCCCACCACCATTGGCCCGCACCGAGGTGTGCCCGGCATGCTTGCCGGTCATCAGACAGCAACGTGTCGGCGCGCAAACAGGCGCACCGGCCAGTGCTTGCGTAAAACGAACCCCCTCTTTAGCCAATTGGTCGATATTCGGCGTTTCAAAATGCGAGTTGCCCATGCACGACAACTCGTAGTAGCCAAGTTCATCCGACATCATGTAAATGATATTCGGCAGATCACTCGCCCCGGCCCGCCTACCGGCCGCTGCCTGGCCGCCGCCAGATGAATCCACGGCCGAGACGGTTGCAGCCGCCCCAAGAACCAGGGCGAGTGAAAAACACAACGCCCCACAATAATTCGAAAGACAACTCTTCATCGATGCGACTCCACGAGAATACTCAATCATCAGCAATCAACAGGCCATCGAGACCCCACCAGCAGGTTGGTTCGCTACGGTTCGCAGC